>NZ_CAPDXS010000047.1:14472-32074 GCF_948601915.1 uncultured Acetatifactor sp.
CATGGAAACGGACATGAATGGCAGATTGTTTTTGAGAAAGCCTTTGAGGGCGATCCGCATAGCGGCGGGATAACGTATGACTGTGAGGCAGGAGGTTTCTTCTGTTATGCAAAAAGCCTGTCATTAATTGAGGATTTTGGCACACGTTTCAGAGCCATCTGCATGGACGGGGAAAGGTTTACAGAGCTTGTCTGCATTGCGCTGAAAGAGGATGCTGAAAGAGAGAGCCGGATGGAAAGGATACGGGATACGGTCAGGGGGTTCCTGACAGAAAACCCGCAGTGCAACGCTGACATTATGACACCGGATGGTTTAGTGCGGCTGACTGCCGGACAGGGAAAACAATTATTGGATGGAAGCCTTAAAACGGTAGCCGCCGGAGACCTTAAAATAGATGCGGAAGGGCTGCTCTGCCAGAAGATTACGGATATGCAGCAGGATTTATTCAGGACGGAGCATTTCCAGATAAAGACCAGGGCACCTGAACAGGTGATAACACAATCCCTGGCAATGTAAGGAAAAATGAAATGCTTGAGAAAAAAGTGATGAAGAAGATAGGGCAATTGAAACGGGTGTACAGGGAAAAAGAGGATGCATTCCGGGCAGAGCAGGAAAAGCTGAAGGAATATGTTAAAAAATATGTTGATGGGAATGGCATATACAATGATGAAAAGCGGCTGGAGGAACTGATTGGAATCCTGCCGGACAGCGGAATCCGCAGCCATTTGATAAGCCATATGTACGGTCTGGAACTGAGGGAAAAAGAGCAGGGGATGCCGGAAGCAAAAAGCAGCAATGAAACAGATGCTGCCTCCTGCCAATTTATGGAAAGGACACCGGAAAAAAATGCATTAAGAGAGATAGAACAACAGAGCCGGATATACCAGAAAAAAGAGAAAGAATTCCGGGCAGAACAGGAAAGGCTCCGTAAGTATGTTGAAGGCTATCTCGATGAAAATGGCATTAGAAAGGATATCGAAAAACTGGACGAAGTGATCGACGCTCTGCCGGGAGGCATACTGCTTTTCCACCTGTTGGAATGCAGGTATGTTCTGCAGGAGGAAATGGATGTATCACAAGAGTCAGACGGTACGCAGATTACAGACATGGGAGGAATAAAGTAAATAAGGACAGGCACTATGCCACTGCCGCAGGGTGCGGCTGGGCTTTCCGTCATCACGGAGGCTTGGCCGTTTTTTATTGCCCGCGGGAAATAAAAAAGCAGCAGAAAGGAAATGGAAACATGGCATCTAAATTTATGGATGAAACACCGCTTGCCGGTATGGAGGCGCAGATGCAGCAGATCCCGGGTTTCAGGCCGAGGAAGGGCGGCATATCCATCAGCAGGCTGGAAATGCCCAAAACACAGGGCAGCAGGCAGACAGAGGGGCAGGGGGACTGCGGGCCTCCCGGCAGGCCCTGTGGAAGCCCTGGGGAGGGATGTGGGCGTTTATCTTCCCTCCTCGGCCGTTTTACCGGGGAAGTGGACTTCGGGCCGTTTACAGACCGTGTGTCGCGCCTGGATGGCAGCGCAGGGGACATTTACCGGGATGAAAGCCACAGAAGGCGGTTTCAGGAGCAGTGGAAAGGGCAGGGGGCTGTGCCAGACAGGGACGCCATGTGCGCCGCGCTTTACCTGCTGACGGCAGACCCGGCGCTGTGGGGGATGGCGGCCCAGGCGGTACAACCGGAACTGATTGACTTTGCTGCCATCTGTATCAGAGGTATCGGCCTGGACGGCTATGTGCTGTTCCATTCCGCAAAGGACCTGTATAAGGGAACCAACCGTCTGAGCCTGTCGGAGCTTACCGACCCGGAACTGATAAGCGATGGGACGTTCCGGGCGGTCATCACGGCATTCCTGATCCGGCGGTACGGGCCGGAGGTATTGGAGGAAGAAAGGAGCAAGGGATGTTAAAGGTATATCTGGGCGATACCGCCACATCAGACGGGCTGTGGCTTGCGCTTCCCCTGGGGAGCCGGGAAAGGCAGGACGCCATGAAGTTTGGCGATAGGGGTACGGTTGAGATCGGTGCAGTCACAAGCCCGCTGGAAGGGCTGAAGGAACACCTGGAGGGGATGACGCTGCGGCCCGGACAGGGCATAAGGGAACTGGAGTTTTTGGAACGGCATACGGACTGCATGACAGAAAGGGAAAAGGGCATATTCCAGGCGGCGCTGGAGATTGAGCGGCCGCACAGTGTAATGGAGGTCGTGAACCTGTCCTGCAACCTGGATAAATTTGTGCTTTATGAAGGCGCTTCCAGCCATGAGGAACTTGGGAAGCGTGTGCTGGGGGATGAGGAAATGTCAGAAAAGGTTGCCCTTTACCTAGATTACGGGGCAGCCGGGAAGAAGTACGCAGACAGCCATGCAGGGTGCTTTAACCAGCTTGGGTATGTGGCCCGCACAGGGGAAGCCCTGGAGCCGCTCTATGATGGGAACAGGCTGCCCGGTCCCGGATATGACAAATCGTGCGTCATCCAGGTCTGGCTGAGTTCCCCTTACTATGCTGCAGGAAATCACCGGTATTACCCTGTTTCCCTCCCCGCCTCTGATGACAGGCTTGCGCTGGCGGAGGAAAAGCTGGGCTGGAGAAACCTGGCGGAATATGAGGTAGCCAATGTCAGCTGCCCTGTCCATGAACTGGAATCCTGCCTGCCGTTTTCCAGGGATGTCAGGGAAATGAACGCATTTGCAGGGCTGCTGGCAGAAAAAAACATCCTGGGGGATGCCGCAACAAGGGAAAAGCTGTTTGCGGCGCTGGAGGCGGAGATGCCTGAAAATATGGCACAGGCGCTGGAGATTGCCGCAGGGCTGGAACGGTATACCATGCTGCCGGAGGAAGTAAAGACTGCAGGGGACTATGCGGATTATTATCTGGAAGAAGCACAGATATATATTGAAGATGAGATTCAGCAGTTCTTTGATTATGACAAATTCGGGGAGTACCGGATGCGGAAGGACGGGGTTGTATCCACGGAGTACGGGCTGGTTGTGCGTGAGGACAGGGCCATCCGGCCGCTGTCCGAGGAATTGGAAGAATTCAAACTGTTCAGCCCCCTGAAAGGGTTCATATACCTTTATGACGAGGATTGGGGCGGCATCCGGAACGAACCGGATGAGCTAAGCCCCTGTGACCTGTGCCAGTATGAGGATAAGATACTGGAAAGGATCGGGCAGGAACACCTGGAGGAAGAAGGGGAGAGGGGGCTTGCCGTTTACCTGCACAACCGCCTGCTGAACCGGAAGGTGTTCAGCATGGAGCCTGCGGTGGAATCATGGGACGGGAAGCTGTGGGGCGTGCTGAAAGTAAAAAGCCACGGCCCGCTGTCGCCCCAGGAACTGTCCGGGCTGATGGAGGAATGGCAGGGGCAGGAGTCCGATGGCTGGGGGGAAGGGTTTGAACAGCGGGAGATTAAGACAGAAGAAGGGGAACTCTGTGTCAGTTTCTGGAATTCCGACAATGACTTCTTTATCAAGACAGAGCAGGAATTGAAACAGGGACAGACGCAGGACTTCGGGATGCAGATGGGAGGGAACGGATGATGCGGATACAGGTCAATATCTATGCGGACTGTTATAAGGACCTGCGGGGATACCAGGGGGCGGAGATGGTGCTCCCGGCTGACCCTTATGTGGTCAGGGATGCCCTCCAGCGCGCCCGTGTGCCGGAGGGCGGCGGGTATACGCTGGAAAGCATGGGTGGCTGGCCAAATTTCCTTTCGGCTGCCCTGTTCAATGCCAGCCCCCTCTCAGGGGAAAATGCCCTGGGGGAACTGAACCTGCTGGCGGATGCCGTAAGCCGCATGGATGAGATACAGATCGAGACTTTTGAAGGCGCCTTGCAGCTGCATCTGGAAGAAACAGGGAAGAAAACAGCTGCCCTGAAGGAACTGATCAATCTTTCCGCCTGTCTGGATGATTATGAATTCCACCCCGGCGTGACCGATGACCTCCAACTTGGCAGGGCCTGCATGGAAGGCGGCATGCTGGATCTGGTGGAGGGTCTGCCGGATGAGGTGGCAGGATTATTGGATCTTGCAAAAGTCGGGAAGGCGCTGCGGTACAGCGACCACGGGACATTTACATCCAGTGGATACGTGTACAGGGGCACTGCTGCAGCCCGGCAGGATTTCTATGACGGGGAACACCTGCCGCCCTGCGGTGAAAACAGCCGGAGCCTGATATCACTGCTGATAAAAAGTCCGGGTACTGCCGGTAAGGGAAGCGGCGCATGGCTGGAACTGCCCGCAGACGAAAAAGCCCTGCGCTGGGCGCTCATATCCCTTGGTGAGGAATCCTTTGCTCCCTGCTGGATCGAAGAAGTAAGAAGCCCTGTCATGATGCTCCAAGACCAGTTAGTAGGGTGTGAGGACATTGGGAAATTGAACACGCTGGCAGGCCGCCTGGGGAATCTGCGGCAGGCCGCGCCGGATGACCTGATGCTCATGAAGTACAAGGCGGCACTGGCGTGGGAGCTGCACCAGGAAAAATATTCTGATCCGGATGAGCTTTTGGAAATAGACTTCCTGGACGTGGAGCTGGATATTGCCGCCAACCTGCACTGCTATGATTACAGCCCTGATGTCCTGTCGCCGGACGCATATGGGGAGTATGTCCTGCAGAGCGCCGGGATCAACACGGATGATCCAGCCTTTTTCCGTTTTGACTTTCATGGATATGGGGAGAGGATGCTGGAGAAAGCAGGCTATATACTTACTGCGTATGGCGCCATTTCCCGGAACGGGCAGGAATTTGTGCATGAATATACAGAACCGGATCAGGCGGCTGGGCAGGGCATGGAAATGAAATGACAGAGCCGCCGCGGGAAAGGAGGTGGTGCGGCATAGACAGCTTTATCTCATGGGTGGGCGGGAAGAAAGCCCTCCGGAAGCTGATTTACACAATGTTCCCTGTAAGTTTTGACCGCTATATCGAGGTGTTCGGCGGTGGCGGGTGGGTGCTGTTTGGGAAACCGCCTGACTGCAGGTGCATGGAGGTCTACAACGACTATAACTCCAACCTCGCCAACCTGTTTGGCTGTGTGAAGGACAGGACATGGGCATTCCTTAAGGAACTCGGTTTCCTGCCAATCAACGGCAGGGATGAATTCACCGTAATCCGCAGGTTTTTGGACAAGCAGGAGTTTGACGCCCCGTTCCTTGCGGAGGAACTGGAGCTGGCGCAGTTTTCCCTGCCGGAGCCTGATTTTGAGGAAATCCGCTCCATACTCCTGGAGAATGCGGAGGTGACGGATGTGAAGCGGGCGGCGGCGTTTTTCAAGCTGATCCGCTATAGTTACGGGAGCGGCTGCACGTCTTACGGCTGCAAGAACTTTGACGTGCGCAAATGCTTTGACACCATCTGGCAGGCATCCCGCAGGCTTGCGGACACGGTGGTGGAGAATAAGGACTTCGAGGCGCTGATCCGGCAGTACGACCGGGACAGCGCTTTTTTCTACTGTGATCCGCCTTACTATGAGACGGAAGGGCATTATGCGGTGGTGTTCCGTAAAGAGGACCATGCAAGGCTTAAAGGTGTGCTGGCCGGGTGCAGGGGGAAATGGATGGTCAGCTACAATGACTGTGATTTCATACGGGATTTGTACGCCGGGTACACCATCACGGCGGTGACCCGCATCAACAACCTGGCACAGCGCTATGACGGGGGCTGTGAGTTCCCGGAGGTGCTGATCACCAATTATGACCCGAAGGAGCGGGAAAGGGCGCAGCCCTTGCAGATGAGCCTGTTCGGGCTGTGCGGCAGTGAAGGGGAGGGCGGCTATGGAATCATGGGAACCGCCTAGGAAGGAGGAAACTATGGGCAATGCAATCTATAAGCTGGTGGACGGCAAGGGCAGGGTGCTGATCCCCAAGGCGCTGCGGGAGGCGGCGAACCTGGAATACGGAGGCATCGTGCGGCTTGGGCTGTCGGAGGGGAAGGTGACCGTCCGCAGGGTGGATGTGATAGAACCCGGAGACCAGTCGCCGGAGGCGGTAGAGGCGTATGTGCATGCGGCCTTGAAAACCATGCCGGACAGCACAAAGCTGGAGTTTCTGGCGGAACTGAGCGGGCTGCTCCAGAAGAAGGAGGTGTGACGGCATGCGTGAATATACCAGAGATGACTGCAGCCAGACCGGGTATGATTTCTCCCTGAAAGGGAAAGTCGTGGTGCTGGACAGGGCGGCACTGCCGCCGGAGCATCCGGGGCAGCTTTTTTTCTGCATGGGAGAGAACGGGGCAAACCCCAACCCCATCGGGCGGAGCGTGTTCCTTGTCTCCCTTACAAACGGGGAAAGCTGCCGGTTTATGCGCAGGGATGTGACAGGAACGTTAAAGCCGGAACTTCTGCCGGATGAAGAAAAGCTGATGCTCTCACAGATCCGCCCTGCCGGGGCAAAGGATCTGTCGGAAAATGAGCCGCAGTATTCCGGGTACAGTTTCCTGCGGGACGGGCGGTATGCATCCGGCGTATGGCTGTGCAGCCCCCAGGAGGCCTCAGACTATGTGGAGATGCAGAAACCTTACCAGCACCGGGTGCTGATCTGCGACCGGGATGATTTTGCGGTGATGGAAGTCATAAACGGAAAACTCATATATCCCGATGAACAGGCGCTCGCCGAGTTCCGGCAGGGGCAGGGCGGGGGGATGACCATGACGTAAGGAAGCATGGGAAGAAGTTCTAAACCGCAGACATGCAGGAAGGAGGAAAGATGTGAATCCAATCCGGATAGATAACGGGATCATCCTGTTTTATGGGAACAGGGCAGGCAGGGTGGAGGACGGCTGCGCCGTGGTAGATCCCATGTTCAAGGGGCAGGAACTCTCCGGCTTTCTGGAGAAACAGCACCATATACATGAGGTCAGATGGATGGACGGGATGTTTGACCGCCTCATGGCCGGCGGAGCGGAAGGCAGCACAGCACAGGGTCTGAAGAATGTCCGTGTCTGGCAGCTGAAACCCGATGTGGATGTATATATGAAATTCATCGGGTACGGGGAAATGTGCAGACGGTTCGGCCCGCCGGACCAGGGGAACTACCAGGCCGTGTATGACGGGGCGGTGGAGACCAACGACCTGGAGGCGCTGTATGGGAAATTCGGGAATGACGGCAGCGCCCTCCCCGCCGGCTATAAGGGGCATTCCCTGTCCATGAGCGATGTGCTGGAGCTTTACGACAGCGGGGGGAGCAGTTTCCATTATGTGGACCGCATCGGCTTCCAGGAAATAGAGTTTGCCGCCCCACAGCAGGCCCAGGGCCAGACAATGCAGCTTTAACAGGCGCGGCTTTCCATGCTGCAGACCTGTCTGCTGGATAGATTTTATCAATGCCTTATAAAAGGCAGAAAAAAGAAGGAGGATTTTATATGCCTACACTGGAAATCAAGATCAATTCCATGTATCCACCCGGACAGCAGGGCGGGACGAGGGCCTATGCCTCGGCGACCATAGACGGCTGCTTTGCCGTGCGTGGGATCAAGGTGGTGGAGGGCGGCAGGGACGGCCTGTTTGTATCCATGCCCAGCCGCAAGACGGTGGACGGTTACAAGGAGGTGTGCTTCCCCGTGACGGCAGAGTTCCGCAGCCAGCTCCACAATGCCGTGATGGACGCCTACCAGCAGGCACTCACGATGGCACAGGCGCCCCCTGCCCAGCAGGAGGCAGCCGGGGAGGAAGCGCCCCAGGAAGGCCAGCAGATGGCAGGAATGTAACAGGATGACAATGTCAAAATCAGAAAACAAAAATGGAGGGACCATCAATGAAAAAAATCAGAAACCAGATGAACAGGATGTGCGGCGTTGTTGCGGGAAAGGCCATGGAAGTTAAGAGGAAGCTGGCGGAGCGTTCCGGGGAGGGATATGTTGACACGGCGGTCAAGATCCTGATCGCGGTGGTGCTGGGCGCGCTCCTGCTGGCGGGACTGTATGCCCTGTTCAAGGACACGGTGCTGCCCACGCTGGTAAACCGCATCCAGCAGATGTTCAACTATGCCGGATAATACGGCGTCCTGCAGGGGAATGTGCGTGGCTTCTGGCATGACAGTGCCTGCGGTGCTGCAGGCTGTGCTGTTCCCTTTTCTGCTGGTCATGGTGTCCGCTTGGGACATCAAAAAAAGGGAGATCCCGGACAGCCTGTCGGCGGCCGTTGCACTGCTTTCCCTGCTGCGCTTTTCCCCCTGGAACCTTGCCGGGGCATTTACGGCGCTGCCCTATCTCATCGTGGCGATGTCCGGGAGCAGGACAGCCGGGATCGGCGGCGGGGACATCAAGCTGGCGGCAGCCATTGGGATCGTGCTGGGACTGCCGGGCGGTGTGGCGGCTTCCGTCATGGGGCTGTCGGCTTTTATCGTTTACGGGCTTACCTGTTCCTGCGTAAGGAGGCTCACGGGGCGGGCAGGGAGGGCTGCCTACCCCGCGGGGCCGTTCCTGGCCGCAGGGGCAGCCGCAACCTATTTTATGGAGATTGGAGGATGGATCATATGAAAAAGAAAATCATCATCACATTTTGTGCCGCTGTGCCGGTTGTGGCATTGGCGGCGTTCCTGCGCAGCCGCAGAAAAAGATACGCTGTGCGGTAGCAAAAAAGGGCGGGCTTCCAGGGAAGGCCCGCCCGCAGCTAAACAGAATATTTTCAGGAGGGAACAGTCTGGATGTCCCATCCAAATATTGAAAGGATGCCCGCCGGAGCGGGCAGGGAGGTATAAGAATGCAGATTTTGAAGAACAGGGTCGTCATAGGCGTGGCCTGCATCATCCTGTCGCTTGTCATATGCTTTGCGGTCACGCCGCTGTTTAATAAAAGCATCAGCGAAAAGACGCAGATCGTGCGGGTGGTCAGGGAGATCAATAAGGGCGATGAGATCACGGCGGCGCAGGTGAAGGTGGTGGAGGTAGGCGGGTACAACCTGCCGGAGGATGTGGTGCGCAACCCCGAAACCGCCATCGGCAGGTACGCCTCCGCCGATTTTGCGCCGGGGGATTACATCATCGCCTCCAAGATCGCGGATGAGCCTGCCGCGGAAAACGCCTACCTTTACAGCTTAAACGGGGAGAAACAGGCCATGTCCGTGACGGTCAAGGCGTTTGCCAACGGGCTGTCCGGGAAGCTGCAGAGCGGCGACATCGTATCCGTCATTGCCCCGGACTATAAAAAGCAGGGGGTGACCGTGATCCCGCCCGAACTCCAGTATGTGGAGGTCATTGCGGTGACGGCCAACAGCGGGTATGACGCCAATACCGGGGAGCGGGAGGATGAGGACTCAGAAAGGGAGCTGCCCTCCACAGTGACGCTCTTAGTCACGCCGGAGCAGTCAAGGGTATTGGCGGAGCTGGAGGTGGACGGCAAGCTGCACCTGTCCCTGGTATACCGCGGGGATGCAGGGAACGCCGCCAGGTTCATTGAGGCGCAGGAGGCCGTGCTGGAGGAACTGTATGCGCCTGCGGAGGAAGAAACCGGGGAGGGAGCCGCAGACGGTCCCCAGGAAACAGGGGAAAACGGCGGGGAACCAAAAGACAGCCGCTCCATGGAGGAAGAAATCGGGAAAGCGGAGGAAGCATTGTCGGAAAGCGGGGTGGAATAGGTCTTGAATTTTATGAAAAACAGCATATTCAGCCGCGGCAGCGGGGAGGATGCCCGCATGGAGCCGGAAAGGGCAAACCAGGTGCTGGCGGTGTGGGGAAGCCCCGGCTGCGGCAAGACAACGGTGGCCGTCAAGCTGGCGGCATACCTGGCACAGCAGAAGAAGGACGTGGCGCTGCTCTTATGCGACATGAACACGCCCATGCTCCCCTGCATCTGCCCGCCGGGGGACCTGGAGGAAGAACATTCCCTGGGGAGCATCCTTGCGGCCAGCCATGTGTCCGAGTCCCTGGTGCGCCATAACTGCATCACCCATAAGCGGTTCCGCCACCTTGCCATCATCGGCATGCGGAAGGGGGAGAACGAGTACACCTACCCGCCCTATGAGCGGACCCAGGCGGAGGAACTGCTGCAGGCATTAAGGAACATCGCGCCCTATGTCATCATTGACTGCGGCAGCGCCATCGCCAATGACATCCTCTCCGCCATCGCCCTGTTAAAGTCCGACGCGGTGCTGCGGATGGTAAACTGCGACTTAAAATCCATCAGCTACCTGTCCAGCCAGCTGCCCCTGTTAAAGGAGAGCAGATGGGATGCGGAGAAACAGTATAAGGTGGCAAGCAACGTGTACCCTAACGAGGCAAGCGGGCATATGGAGCAGGTGCTGGGCAGCGTTTCGTTCCAGATCCCCCATTCCGGGGAGGTTGCCTCCCAGGTTTTGGAGGGGAACCTGCTTAAAGAGCTGGGGCTGAAGGACAGCAGGGCGTTCCGAAAATCGCTGGAGGCCATCGCGGGGGAGGTGTTCGGATGTTAGGGGAAAAACGGAGCCGGGCGGCATTCCAGGAGGATTCCGGGGAAGGTGTTCAGACAGTGGGATGTGCGGCACATGGAAAACCGGAGGCGGAAAATACAGGAACAGGATATACAGGAGCACGATATATAGGCACAGGGGACGCAAAGGCAGAAGAGCCTGCCCCGCCGCTGTCTGGCGAAGCATACCTGGACAGTCTGTTGAATGGCTGTCTCGGCAGGAAGCCGGCCGGCTGCCCTGAAAGCACAGAAAAGGCAATGGGTGCAGGCATCGAAACGGCTCCCACGGATACAGATGAAAGCAGGCAGATCCGGGGAGATGCCGGGAACCGGACGAAGGAAATACACAGATCTGTGGCAGGGGATACACAGCATATCACAACAGGAGAGATGGAACCCTCCGGGGAGGAATCCCCTGAAAGCGGGGAAACCACTGCCGCACACAGGCGGGATGCCAGAACCCTGCGCACCCACGGTCTGTTCTTTGAGGCGGACGCACAGGGGCGGGACTTTTCCTCGGTGTTAAAGGAGGTCCAGGCGTACCTTTCCAAAGAATACAGCAGCCTGGTCACGGCGGAGGGAAGTGAGGATGCCAGGGCGCAGATCCGGCGTTTTGCGGGCAAATACATCCAGGACCACCGGATATCCGTGCCGGGCATGGATACGGAGGAACTGATCGCCGCCATCTATTCCGAGATGGCGGAATTCGGCTTCCTGACCAAATATATTTATGGGGAGGGCATCGAGGAAATCGACATCAACGCATGGGATGATGTGGAGGTGCAGTTTGCGGGCGGCGTGACGGAGAAACTTAAGGAGCATTTTGACAGCCCGGAACACGCCATCAACGTGGTGCGGCGCATGCTACACGTCTCCGGCATGGTGCTGGATGACGCCAGCCCCAGCGTGCTTGGGCATCTTTCCAAGAACATCCGTATCGCCGTATTGAAAACCCCCATCGTGGATGAGGACGTGGGCGTGGCGGCCAGCATCCGTATCGTCAACCCCCAGAGCATGAAAAAACAGGACTTCATAAAGGGCGGCACGGCAACGGGGCAGATGCTGGACTTTTTGGCGGAATGCATCCGCTATGGGATATCCGTGTGCGTGGCGGGGGCCACCAGCTCCGGCAAGACCACCCTGCTGGGGTGGCTGCTCACCACCATCCCGGACGGAAAGCGCATCTACAGCATAGAGAACGGCTCCAGGGAGCTGGCGCTGGTGCGCAGGAAGGAGGGGAGGGTGGTCAATTCCGTCATCCATACCCTGACCCGTGACAGCGAGAACGAGCGCCAGAGGGTGGACCAGATCGCCCTGCTTGACATGGCGCTGCGTTTCAACCCGGACATCATCGTGGTGGGGGAGATGCGGGGGCCGGAGGCAAACGCGGCGCAGGAAGCCGCCCGCACCGGCGTGGCCGTGGTCACCACCATACACTCCATGAGCTGCGACGCCACTTACAGGCGCATGGTGTCCCTCTGCAAGAGGGCTGTTGACATGGGGGATGATACCCTGATGGGATTTGTCACGGAGGCGTACCCCATCGTGGCGTTCTGCAAGCAGCTTGAGAATAAGGACCGGCGCCTGATGGAGATCATGGAATGCGAGATCCTGCCGGACGGCACAAGGAAGTTCCGCCCCCTGTTCCAGTACCAGATCACGGAGAACCGGGTGGAAAACGGGAAATTCATCATCAGGGGGAGCCATAAACAGGTGAACCCCATCTCGGAGGGGCTGGCCCGCCGCCTGATGGAGAACGGGATGCCCCAGGAGATGCTCCGGCGGCTCCTGGCAGTGCCGGGGCAGAAAGAGGAAAGGAAGGAGGGGGATGTACTATGACAGCGATCCAGCTGTTGGCATGCGCCGGACTGATCACCGGCGTTTTTTTGATCCTGGGCTTAAAGCCCACGGAATTCACGGACGGGCTGTTTGCCTTCCTGATAAGACCGAAGGGGAGCCTCCGGGAGGATATCCGGGAAACCTCCGGGCGGAAGAAGCCCGGCCCCCTGCGGCGGGAGATACTGGAGGCCCAGGGCGTGCTGGAGATGACGGGGCGCGGCCGCCGGTTTTCCCTGGTATGCGCGGCGGCACTGGCGCTGTTCTGTACGGGAGGCTCCATTGCCATCCTTCTGGGGAATTTCTTCCTTGCCCCGGTCATGGCGGTGGGGTTCCTGTTCCTGCCGTTCTGGTATGTGAAGCTGACTGCCAGCCACTATAAGCGTGACGTGTCGGCGGAACTGGAGACGGCATTGTCCGTCATCACCACGGCCTACCTGCGGACCGAGGACATCGTGACCGCCGTGGAGGAAAATACGGCATATCTGAACCCGCCGGTCTCAAAAGTGTTCAAGGACTTCCTGATGCAGATCAAGATGGTCAGCCCGGATGTGGAGGCGGCGCTGAAAACCATGCGGGGGAGGATCGACAACGAAGTGTTCCGGGAGTGGTGCGACGCCGTCAGCGACTGCCAGCATGACAGGAGCCTGAAAACAACCCTGACGCCCATCGTGGCGAAATTATCGGACATGCGCAACGTGAACGCGGAACTGGAATACCTGATCGCGGAGCCGCGCAAGGAATTTTTAATCATGGTCATCTTCGTGGTGGGCAACATCCCTTTGATGTACCTGCTGAACAAGGACTGGTACCATGTGCTGATGCACACACCGCTGGGGCAGTTCATCCTGTCCGCAACGGCCGCGGCAATCTTTGTGTCCGCAGGTTTTGTGGTGAAGCTGACCCGGCCAATTGAATACAGGAGGTGAGCAGCATGACAGGATTATTATTTTTATTCGGGACATTTCTGGCCCTTGGGCTGTTTTACCTTACAGCCGCATTCTTACGCCTGCCGACCGCCGGCGCATCCAGGGCCATGCTGGGGACGGCAAAACAAGAAAAGAAGGCGGCAAAGACCGTGGAAGCCTGCCTGATGTTCCTGGCGGTAAAGCTGTCGAAATACATCCGCATGGATGAATATAAGAAAAGCCGGATGGCAAATGTGCTGAAGGCCGGCGGCATGGGCATGGAGCCGGAGGTCTACCAGTCATACGCCCTTGTGAAAGCGGGGGCGGCGCTCCTGGCCGTGGTCCCCTACCTTTTTCTGATGCCGCTTTTGTCGCCCTTCGTGGTGGTCCTTGCCCTCCTGCTGTACTTTAAGGAGATCGGGAAAGCGGATGAGCAGCTGAAGGCAAAGCGGGAGGAGATCGAAGGGGAGCTGCCCAGGATGGTGGCGACCATTGAACAGGAACTGAAGGCCAGCCGGAACGTCATCGGCATGCTGGAGCGTTTCCGGGGGAATGCGGGTGAGACCCTGACAGGGGAACTTGACATCCTGCTGGCGGACATGCGCTCGTCCAACTATGAGGCGGCGCTGACCCGGTTCGAGGCAAGGCTCAATTCCCCCATGCTCTCGGATGTGGTAAGGGGGCTGATCGGCGTGCTGCGGGGGGATGACAGCGCAGTATATTTCCAGATGCTGGCCCATGATTTCAAGCAGATGGAACTGCAGAGGCTGAAAGCCCAGGCGCAGAAGATACCGCCAAAGATCAGGGTGTTCTCATTCGTCATGCTGGTATGTTTCCTGCTGACCTATCTGGCGATTATCTGCTATGTGGCGCTCCAGAGCCTCGGCGGGATGTTTTAAGGGAGAAAGGGATCATAAATATGAAAACAATCTACAGGGACGAAATATATGAGGTTATTGCCATATCTCCCATGGATGAGGATAACAGCTGCCAGGTTTCCCTGCGCTCTGACAGGACAGGGAGGACGCTGGCGGTGGATGCGCTGTGCCATGACAGTCCGGGATGTGCAGAACATCCTCTGGCATTTATCCGGATGGGGCTTTCGGACAGGCAGACGTTGGCGCTGATACGTGAATTTGACACATGGTATGCGAACACAGGGCAGGATCTGAGGGATTGGGCTGCTGAATTCCAGCTGATAGTCCGTATGCTGCTGTGTGGGTACATGGTGGCCAACCCGCAGTATCTGGAGCTGGATGAGGTGATAGGGCCAGCCTGGGAGACAATAAAGGGGGACAGGGAAGGTTTGGATCATGACGGAGAAGAAAGTATGGATAACAGCAGGAAACTGAAAGAGCGCCTGGGAGCAAATTATGAGGCATATATCAGGCAGCTGCAGGGAAAGCCCGCGGCGGAGATCATTGAAATGGCGCCGGAGATTGCCGCCGCAAAATTCATCTACGGGGAACTGGCGGCAGAGGGGGCATTTGCGGAATACGCCGGGTATCTTCTGCAGTTTGAAAACCCGCTGGAGGTACTGCGGGACAGCTGGCAGGACAATGAAAACTGTAGCCGCCATGAGGAAATTGAGCATATGCTCTGGAACATGAAGGACAAAGAGATCGGCATCGGGGATTACCCGCTGGCGGGGGAAAGTACCCAGGGGCAGGGGGTGGTCATGTGCTGAAACGGTTTTGCCGTATCATAAAAGGGAGGCGGGCGGAGGGGTATGTAGACGTGGCGGTGCTGGTGCTCTGCGTGATGCTGGTGCTGGCGCTGGCCCTGCGGGTGCTGCCGGTGTTCATCGCCAAGCAGCAGCTTGACACCTTTGCCACGGAACTGATGCGGGAGGCGGAAATCTCCGGGCGCATAGGCTCTGAGACCGACAGGCGTGCCGCCGTCCTGCGGGAAAAGACGGGGATCGACCCGCAGATCTCATGGTCTGACAGCGGGCAGATCCAGCTGAATCAGGAGGTGACGGTGACACTGACGCTGCAGAAGGATATCGGGCTTTTTGGGAACTTCGGCTCTTTCCCGGTCACCCTGCGCGCACAGGCCACCGGGAAATCCGAAGTGTACTGGAAGTGAGGTGGGGGATTGGTTAAAAAGATATGGAAGATATTAAAGGACAGGCGGGGATCGTCCTTTCCCCTTGCCATTGCCGCTGTCCTGGCGCTGCTCATCATCTTCTGCGGCATATCGGAATATTTCCGCCTGCAGCTGATCGCCGCAGGTGTCCGGGACGCCACGGAGGATGCCATCATCTCCACCGTCAATGACAACTACTATGGCGTGTACCATGGGGTAAGGGAGGGATATTCCGGGAATTACCTGCCGGACGGCGGCGGTGCATGGGAGGCGGCAATTAATGAAGGGGATATTTATTCCTTTCTTGACCTTACCCTTGGAACACAGGAGGACGGCGGTAGGCATGTCAAATATGCAGGGGATGGCGGCGGTGCGATGGAGTTTGCCATCGACAGCCTGTCCGTCTCGGTCAGGAACGCGCCCCTTGCACCCTCCGACCCGCAGAACGCGGCAAGGTTTGAGGCGGACGCCGTCATCAGGCTGGAGGTGCCTGTGCGCTTTGGTGGCATGCTCCTCCCCTCCATGCACATCACCATAAAAGTGCAGGCGGGATATATAGAAGTGTTCTAAAATAACGCTAGACTTTGTAGAAACTATGTAGTATGGTGTATCGTACAAACCAGACAAAAGAAAACGGAATAATAACATCCACCAAAGGAGGGATTTCTATGAAGATGACAGAAAAGACAAAGAGAAGACTGGCAGTCGGGGGAGGCATCGCCATCTGCGCCGGGCTGATTGCTGCAATCAGCCTGCAGTTTGCAAAGCCGCCTGCCGGGGAGGATGAGCTGCCCGGAAAGGAAAGCGGTGTGGTGGAGGTCATTGTGGACCCGTCCCATGCCTCGGAAGAAAGCGGGGATGAAGGGGAAAGCATGGAACTGACCATCCGTCCAGACGCGGGGCAGGGAACCGGGGAAACACAGCAGGGGCAGCCCATTGACAGCCGCCCTGCCCAGACCGGGCAGCCGGAGCAGGGCATCCAGCCGGAGGTGGAAAAGCCCCGGCAGCCGGATGCAGAAACCCTGGCCAACCCGGAAGAAAAGCCGGATGGGACAAAGGTGGAGGGGACACCGGAGCCTGTGGATCATGACACCTATGTGCCGCCTGCGGATGACGGGGGAGGGAACAGCGGCGGAGGGCTGCCCGGTTTTGACAATGTGCCTAACCTGGGTGCAAACACCGCAACCCAGGCAGGCGACATGTATGAGAACGGGAACAAGATCGGAAGCATGGATTAAAAGGGATAGAAGCTATAAAACGGGGCGCCGTACAGGCCAGAATGTACGGCGCTTTTTCTGTGGAAAGGAGGGTATGATTGAGAGAAAGATGCGTTCGGCCACAGGCTTTGTGCCGGAGGGCGGAGAAACAGGGCGGGAAAGAGTGGAAGGGTGTTATTTTCCTGCTGGCATTGTCCCTGCTCTGTTCCCTGCTGTCCGCCGTACCTGTTTATGCGACAGGGGAGGGGAACATGGACGGCGGCGGGGGCGGCATGGGGCAGGGGACCAGCCAGAACAAATGGACGCCGGGGTATGACGGGGTAAGGGTGAGCGTGGTGCGGGCAAGCGACCACGCGGTGGTGACAACGCCCATTGACCTGACGAACAAGTCCATCCCCGGCAGCGTTTACCATTTCGGGAAAGTGAGCAAGCTGCAGTACAGCGGCGGCGCAGGGCTTTCCCCGGCGCAGGGCGGCTACAGCTATACGAACCCCTCACAGGCCCTGCCCAGGATCGTCAGCTCCAGCGGCAACAGCAGCATCGCCGCCATCAAGAGCTATTTCACGGATGAGCAGGTGGTGCGCAGCATCGCCGGCCTGACAGGGATGGATTTTGACGTACTGACAAACGGGGAGTACCGGCTGCTCATTGAGCCGGTCGCCTACTATACGTTCCAGGGCGTCTTTATTGCCACCACGGCCACGGAGGCAGCCCTCTATGATGAAATGCTGGGCGGGGGCCTGCGCCGGAAGATGGTGTCCCTGTCGCATAAGAACCTGCCCCTGGCCCTGTTCCTGGAAACGGCAGACCTAGGTTTCCCGGCATGGGGCGGGAGCAGGAGCACGGCGGCGTCCAACGGGGACATCAAGTCAAGCCTTGGCCTTGGCATTGTGCGTTTCAATGACATGCCGCCGCAGATACCGGCAGTGACGGACTGTGACTATGAATACCGAACCGACACGGAGGTCATCACGGCGGTATGGGTAAGCGGCGGCCAGAGCGACCCGGACCACCCGGTATCCGTCACGTTCCACATCGCAGGGAGCAGCTATACGGTAAGCAGTGTTTATTATCCGGAAGGGGAGAGCCAGCTGGCGTGGGTGCGCTGGAGGACGCCCAGGGAGCCGCAGATCGGAAGAGCGTCGTGTAGGGAAAGAGTGT
>NZ_CAPDXS010000048.1:0-8532 GCF_948601915.1 uncultured Acetatifactor sp.
TATATAGATGCAGATAAATACGGCATGCAGGGCGTGATAATTCCGCTAGAGGATTTGATGAGACAGTATGCCCCCAACCTGACGGCGCTGCTGGACGAAAGGGATGGATGGCAGTATATCACGGCTTCTGACGGCCATGTATATTCCTTCCCCCATGTGGGAAGCCAGGGTGCTTCCAATCCGTATTTTTGGATTAACCAAAAGTGGATGAACAACCTGAACCTGAAGGAGCCTACAAGCTATGAGGAGCTCTACGATGTACTGAAGGCCTTCAAAGAGCAGGATGCCAACGGGAACGGCGACCCCAATGATGAGATTCCCCTGTTCTGCAATACTTTCTGCAATCCGCTTATGCTGATGCAGTACCAGAGCTTCCCCTATTCCGCATGGGAGAAGCTGGGAATCATCGACGGGAAACTGGCTTATGTACCTGCTACGGAAGAATACAAAGAATTCCTGGCCTTCGTCACCAGACTTTACCAGGACGGGCTGATGGATCCCAATTCCTTCACCCAGCCCCATGAGCAGCAGGCTCCCACAGGACAGTCCGGGGATGTGCTGGGCTCCTTCTTTGACGCAGGCGCCTTCCTCACTGTGGGCCGGGACCGTGACGAGGATTACATCGCGCTGACACCCTGGGATGACTGCCTACAGCTAAGCCCTGGCATCAGCAAAGGCGGTGCGGCCATCACGGATGCTTGCGAACATCCCGAGGTAGTGGTTGCCTGGCTCGACACATTCTATACGGAAGAGGGTGGCAGACTGGCTTGGATGGGCGTGGAAGGAGAGACCTATCAGTACAACAGCGATGGGGAATGGGAATGGATTTTGGGCAATGGCCACGGCGATGATATCAGCACAGTGCGCGCAAGCTCTACAATCCAGGGAGCCCAGACCCATCCCTCTGTAGAGCCTGAGGCATGGTCGACGCAGATGTCGCCCAGCATCGACCCGGATGAAGCGTATCTGGGGCAGCAGGCGAGGAAGGTATGGGCTCACGGCGTAGTACCTCTGCCCAACCTGGTCTTCACGGAGGAGCAGAATGCGGAGCTTTCCGTGATTAAGACCGACATCGACAGCTACATCACGGAATACATGGCGAAGGTGGCTACCGGGGAGACCACGCTGGAGGACAGCTGGGACGAGTATATCGAGACCCTGAAGGCCATGGGGATGGACCGCATGTTTGAAATCTATCAGGAAGTATATGATGCAGCTATAGCGAAGTAGGATGTTTCGATGACCCTGACGGCGGAGAACTGGTAGCGATATCACTTCTCCGCCGTTTCGGATTTGCGCCGGGAGGCGTTTTACAGTGAAAATCTGCTTTCCGGAGAAAAGGAGCGATAAGAATTCATGGAAATACAGAAAAAGAAGGAATCCCTTGGAATCCGGCTGCTGAAGAACATGAAGAAGAACTGGATTCTGTACGTCATGATCGCGCCGGTGGTGGTCTATTACATCGTCTTCGCCTATACGCCCATGTACGGCATCCTGCTGGCTTTCAAGAACTATAAGGTCAAGCAGGGAATCATGGGCAGCCCCTGGGTGGGACTGGATCATTTCAGGCGGTTCTTCAGTGCCTACAACTTCAAGCAGCTCATCGGCAATACCGTGGGAATCAGCGTATACAGCCTGATCATCGGCTTTCCCATTCCCATCGTCTTTGCCCTGATGCTCAATTACCTCACCCACAACAGGCTGAAAAAGGTGGTGCAGATGGTGTCCTACGCGCCCTACTTCATCTCCACCGTGGTCATCTGCGGCATGATCACCATCTTCATGGCCCCGGACACCGGCATCCTGAACGTGATCAGGGGGTTCTTCGGCCTGGAATCGGTGAATTTCCTGGCGAAGCCGGAGTGGTTCAAGTCCATCTACGTGTGGACAGGGGTCTGGCAGGGCATGGGCTGGAGCTCCATCATCTATATCTCCGCCCTGGCCGGGGTGGACTATGAGATGCACGAGGCGGCCATCGTGGACGGCGCCACCAAGATCCAGAGGATGATCCATGTGGATCTGCCCTCCATCAAGCCCACCATACTGATGCTGTTGATCCTGCAGATGGGCTCCATCATGAACGTGGGATTCGAAAAAGTCTACCTGCTCCAGAATACCCTGAACAAGAGCGCGGCTTCTGTCATCTCCACCTATGTCTACGAGGTGGGCCTGATCAACAGCGACTACGGCTATTCCACGGCGGTAGGCCTGTTCAACTCGCTGATCAACCTTGGGCTGGTGGTGGCTGCCAACCAGCTGAGCAAGAGGTTCGCAGGCGAGAGCCTGTTCTAGGAGGGAGGTACATATGAAACGGAAAAATTCAGAAAACAGGCAGATCAAACGCTCTTATTCGGACAAGATATTCGACATTGTGAACCTCCTGGTCATGGTAATTCTGCTGGTGATCTTCGTATGGCCGCTGTGGTTCGTGGTAATCGCCTCTTTCAGCAATCCGAACCAGGTGTGGATGGGGGAGGTGGTCCTATGGCCCAAAGGGTTTACTCTGATTTCCTATGAGACGCTGCTGGAATATGAGCGGATCTGGGTCGGTTACAGGAATACCCTTTTCTATACGGTGGTGGGTACGCTGGTGAACCTGGTGATGACAGTGTGCGGCGCCTATCCGCTGTCCAGGAAGGACTTCATGCCCAGGCATTTCTTCATGTTCCTGTTCATGCTGACCATGTACTTCGGCGGCGGGCTGATCCCCACCTACCTGGTGGTGAGCGGGCTGGGGCTGGTGGACACCCGCTGGGCCATGATCATACCGGGGGCGGTGTCCATCTACAATATCATCATCACCCGGACCTATTTCATGAACAGCATCCCGGCTTCCCTGCAGGAGGCGGCCACCCTGGACGGAGCCAATTCCTTCCAGTATCTGATGCGGGTGGTGCTGCCCCTGTCCAAGCCCATCATAGCGGTGGTGGGGCTGTACTACGCGGTGGGGCACTGGAATGATTTCTACACAGCCCTGATCTATCTGTACAAGGAGGATCTGATGCCGCTGCAGTCCTTCCTGAGGGACATGCTGATGTCCACCAAGCTGACGCTGAACAACCTGTCGGGGATGGACACCGCTACCGTGGAGCTGAAGACCCACCTGGCCCAGACATTGAAATATAGCGTGATTATCGTGTCCACCGTGCCGGTGCTGTGCATCTATCCCTTTATCCAGAAATATTTCGTGAAGGGGGTCATGGTGGGGTCTGTCAAGGGATGAGCTTTTTAGAGGGATGAAATGTGTCAGCGCCGCTGAGGCGGCATGACGAAAGGGAAGAAGAGAGCCTGCCCCGTCCAGTACCAGCCGATACCTGGGCACTGGAGGGGAAGATGCGGAACTACATACGAGGAGGAAGACAATGAACCCAATATTACCGCTGCACTATGCGGCGCCGGACGGAGAGCCCCATGTATGGAAGAACGATCCGGATACCCTGTATCTGTACGCCACCAACGAGCTGGTGGGCTGCCCCGGGGACAGGCCGGTGCAGCATGTCTGGTCCACGAAGAATCTGACGGACTGGGAGGAGCACGTCCCGGGCTTTGACGCCGGGCAGGCCGTGGATTTCGAGGATGTGGCGGCGCTGCCTGCCAGCGACTGCATCGAGAAGGACGGCAGATATTATTATTATTTCACGGCGGCGGGAAAGCAGTGCGTGGCTTTCTCTGACAGGCCGGAAGGGCCTTTTTTGGACGCGGTGCCCATTGAGGGGACGGAATTCCCCTCCTGCGGGGATCCTGCCGTCTTCGTGGACGATGACGGCAGCGCTTATCTGTACTGGGGCCAGTTCTATCTCAAGGGCTGTAAGCTGAAAGACAATATGCGGGAGCTGGAGCCGGACACCATCCGCACCATGCTGCTGACAGAGGAGGAGCACGGTTTCCATGAGGGCAGCTCCCTGCGCAAAAGAGGGAATCTCTATTATCTGATTTACTGTGACACGGACAGAGGAGCCGCCACCTGCCTGAGCTATGCGGTGAGCAGGTCTCCTCTTGGCCCTTTCGAGAAAAGGGGGGTAATCATCGACAATGCGGGCTGTGACCTGGCCAACTGGAACAATCACGGTTCTTTGGTCTGCTTTCACGGGCAGTGGTACATTTTGTACCACAAGGCCTGCTTCGCCCTGGAGATGGGAGGCAGGAAAGCCTGCATGGAGCCTGTATATTTCGATGAAAATGGGGACATCGCGGAGGTGGAGATGACCACCCAGGGAGTGGAAGGGCCAATCGACGCCTCTCGCAGGCTGGAGGCCTACCGGGCCTGCCATTTTAAGTGGGCAGCCTGGCACGGAGGCGGAGACCGGCTGGAGCGGGAGGTGGCCTGCTTCTACTGGAAGGAGCCCGTGACCGGATGGCGCAGGACGGCCAGGGACGCGGCCCTGCGCAACAGCAAGGACACAGGGGTGCGCGCCGCCCATTATGTGGAGCGCGGCATCCACAGGGAATACCTGACCCGTCTGACCCATGGGGACTGTATCTATTTCAGATACCTGGACTTTGGGAAAGGGAAGAACAGGTTCACATGCAGTGCGGCCAGCCACAGGACAGGCTGCATTCTGGAACTCCACATCGACGGCGAGGACGGCCCCTGCATCGGCAGATGCCGGATTGGCGACACGGCAGGCTTCGGACCCTGGAACTGGAAGACATTCTCCTGCGCGGTGGAAAATGCGGCAGGGGTGCATGAACTGTGCCTGAAGGTCTGCTCGGAACGCTTCGACAGGGAGTGGCTCTGCGACCTGGACTGGCTGGAGTTTTCATAATGCTGATGCCTGGGTACTGGGCGGAGCGGATGCGGAACTTATAATATGAGGAGAGAGTAAGATGAATGGATTTGAGTTAAGGATAAAGAACGCGGCCCCGGACGGAAGGGCACCTTGCTTGCGGCCTGTCTTTGCCTGGCGGGCCCCGGCGGAATATGACCAGTTCACCGTACAGGTGGCGTCGGATGAGGAGTTCCAGAGGCTCCTGTTCCTCCGGGACACCAGGGAGCGGTACATAGAATTTGACAGTGCGCCCTTAAACAGGGACAGAACCTATTATGTCCGTGTCCGCAGCGGACTGGGAAAATGGAGCACCGCAAACTTTATGACGGAAAAATGATATATCGGCTTTTTGAACATGCAGCTGCCCCGAAACGGCGTTATGGCGGCGCTTATCGGGGCATCACTTCCGGGCCGGGGACTCCTGCTCACGATACTGGGAAGGGGTCATGCCCATATCCTGCTTGAACTTCCGGCGGAAACTGGAGGTGTTGAGATAGCCCACCGCCACACTGATTTCATCGATGGACTGATTTGTGTCCTGCAGCAGTTCTTTTGCCCTGTCCAGGCGAAGCTTCCACAGAT
This sequence comes from uncultured Acetatifactor sp., assembly GCF_948601915.1. Classification (NCBI taxonomy): domain Bacteria; kingdom Bacillati; phylum Bacillota; class Clostridia; order Lachnospirales; family Lachnospiraceae; genus Acetatifactor; species uncultured Acetatifactor sp. The sequence goes on from NZ_CAPDXS010000048.1 coordinate 5,352, forward strand.
AATCCGTGAAATTCTGATTCACCTCTTTCTTCACCAGATAACTGATATAGGCGATGCTGAAATGGAACTTGTCCGCCAGCTGGGCGATGGAGAAGTCCGGATCGGTGAAGCTGGCTTCGATCAGGGCCTTCAACTGATAGGTGTCGGCAGATTTGGAGGTCTGCTGTTCCCGGAAGAAATCCAGCAGATTTCCGATGTCCTCCCTGATCAGGGCGGCGCTCTCCCGGTAGGGGCAGCTGCGGCAATGGTAGAGGGCCTGGAAATACAGGTCGCTGTAGGACTTGAACCGGATGGCGGAGTGCTCCATGGCATTGGCGATGGAGGCCAGCAGGTCCATCAGGATGCAGTGGGCGAAAAAGTCGGGAATCTGCCGGACAGTGGACTCGGAGCGGTCTATGATGAGGAAGAGTTCCTCTATCACCGCCTCCGCCTCCCGGAACTGGCCGCTCTGGAGGAAGGCGGAGAGCCTGCCCATGGAATCGTAGGGGTAGGCCAGGGCATGGTCCGCCTCCAGCAGGGAGCCGGATTCCGTGAAGGACACCACAGGCATGCGGTCCCAAAGCCCGGCGGCCTGGACGGCCTGCTCGTAGAGGGAGGGGATGTCCAGAGGGGAGGAGGAGCTGGCGCTGATGGAGGAAAGGTATCCGCTTTCCTTGTGCAGGTCGGCTAAAAGCTCCTGCAGGACATCCTCCTTGTGGGGCTCCGGGCCGGAATAGTTCAGCAGCAATACGGCAGTATCCTTGGAGGATTCCAGAATGACACAGGTATCCTCGGAGGTCAGGGAATGCCAGAAGAAATCCAGGATTCTGCTCCAGGGGAAGGGCATTTTGGGGGACTTCATCTTGATGGCGAAGATATTATTGTCTTCATCCATGGTGAAGAATCCGTCTATGTCCGGCAGCCCCTGGGGGCCGTTCGGCTGGTTGGAGGAGACGATGGTGTCCAGGAGGGACTTCTGGACGGAAAGCTTGTACTTGTCCAGCTTCTCCTGGAGCCTGCGGTTCTTCAGGGTGGACTCCGCGAAGCTCTTGTCCAGCTGCTCGAAATAGCTCCGGCGGCTGTCCAGGGAGGGGACGATTTTGCGGGTGAGCTTGTACAGGGGCAGGTAGGTGCTGCGCATGGACAGCCAGATTAGGAGCAGCCCGGCGATGCCCAGCCCAAACAGCACCAGGTAGGCAGTCCGGAATGCCGTGCTGGCCCGGTCCAAGAGCTCCTGGTTGGAAATCAGGGAGACCATGGCATATCCCTGCCCGAAGTCCCTGTTGACGCACAGGGAGGTCTGGTTGTCCACGGGGCAGATGCCGTCCGTGTGGGAGAGGATATCCAGGTAGGGCAGCAGCATGTCCGTGCCTGTTCCGGCGATGATGTTCCCGTCAGGATCCGTCAGGGCGATGGCGGGCATCTCGGAGGAGGCCGTATTCCTGCACAGCTGTGAAATCTCCATGGTATTGATCACGAAAAAGGTGATGTGGTTGGCGTATGTGGTGCTCACGGGGAAATAGATCAGGTATTTCGCGTCCCCATCCCTAAAATACAGGAGCTGGTTCCGGTAGCCGTCCTGATAGGGGGCCGGGTCGAAGGTAAAGATGCTGCCGGAGGGGGAGTACATGCGAAAGACACCGTCCACGTATTCCGTGCGGATATAGGTGGAGGTCACCAGGTTCCGGTTCTTGTTCAGGTAGACGATGGAATTGATATAGGGCTGCCCGGTGGTGTACCCCATGAGCCCGTGGTAGGCCTGGTACTGATGCCATTCGTCGGTGGTGTAGCGTGCGGTGATGATATTCATGTTCCCGCGCATGGAGTTGTTGATGGCGTCCAGGGAGATGATCTCATCCAGCAGGGTCTCCGTGAGGCTGCCCAGGCGCTCCATGGACTGGGCGGTGAGCTGGTCCAGGTACAGCCTGGAGAGCTGTGTGCGTATGATGTAGAAAAAGCCTGTGATCAGGACGCTGAATATGATGAAATAGGACAGAAAATAGCGCAGTAATGTATTCCCGGCAGCTTTGCGGAGTGGCTGCTTCATTCTCATAGTAAGTTCCAAACCTTTCCGTGGCGATGAAATGACTCTGTCTGCAGCGATATGTGTTGATACCTTTATATTACTATTATAAGGGAAGCGGGTGCGCAACGCAAGAGCAGGATGCTTGGAGACGGAAACGTAGTCAAGAAGAAGCTGGAGAGAGAACAGGAAGACGGCGTCCGGACAGAGGGGGACGGTGTCACGGCTGCCCGTCCTCCGGGTGGAGCAGGTCTGCCAGGGTGATCCGGTCCAGATAGTCGCCAATCGCTCTGTCCAGCCCCTGCCACAGCGCCAGGGTGCGGCAGGCATCCCTGCGGGGACAGGAGGGGGCGTCCTCCTCCAGGCAGGATACCGGCGCCAGGGATTCCTCCGTCAGGCGCAGGATGTCGCCCACAGTGTACTGGTCAGGGGCCTTGGTGAGCTTATAGCCGCCGCCCTTTCCGCGCAGGCCTGTGAGGAGCTTCCCCTTCACCAGGAGCTTGATGATGCTCTCCAGGTATTTCTCGGAAATCCCCTGCCGCCCGGCAATCTCCTTCAGCGGGACATACTTGTCCGACTGCTGCTCGGCCAGGTCGATCATGACCCGGAGAGAATAGCGTCCTTTCGTAGAAACCAACATAACAATCCCATGCCTTTCCGCAGTCCGTGGGCTTTTTTGTCTGAACCCTTCGCGACCCCTGTAATCAATAAACCTACTATAGGAAGCAGGAGCAGCTTCCTATAGTCATAAACCTACTATAGGAAGCAGGAGCGGCTTCCTATAGTCATAAACCTACTAATAGGAAGCAGGAGCAGCTTCCTATAGTCATAAACCTATTATACAACATGGTTAGTGGGAAAATCAATGGGAATATGGCGAATATGGTCTGGGGCCGATTGACAAAATACGGATTCTGTTATATACTTCCATTAACCTACTTAAAAGATAGGAATAAACAGGCATCAGGCGTATGCGTGGCGGGAAACGGCGCAGATGCGGATGATGCCGCCGGAACAGGAGACAGGAATATGGGAAAAATCTATACATCCGCGGACCAACTGATCGGCAGGACGCCGCTGCTGGAGCTGGCGCACATCGAGAGGGAAGAGGGGCTGGAGGCCAGGATCCTGGCCAAGCTGGAATACCTGAACCCGGCGGGCTCCGTGAAGGACCGGGTG
>NZ_CAPDXS010000048.1:8542-32048 GCF_948601915.1 uncultured Acetatifactor sp.
TCTTTCCCTACACGACGCTCTTCCGATCTCGGCTCCGTCATCATCGAGCCCACCTCCGGCAATACGGGCATCGGCCTGGCCTCCGTGGCCGCCGCCAGAGGATACCGCATCATCATCGTCATGCCGGACACTATGAGCGTGGAGCGCCGCCAGCTCATGAAGGCCTATGGCGCGGAGCTGGTGCTGTCCGAAGGGGCGAAGGGCATGGCAGGGGCCATCGAGAAGGCCGATGAACTGGCCGGGGAGATTCCGGGCAGCTTCATCCCGGGCCAGTTCGTGAATCCGGCCAACCCCGCCGCCCACAGGGCCACCACAGGCCCGGAGATCTGGGAGGACACGGAGGGGCGGGTGGACATCTTCGTGGCCGGGGTGGGTACCGGCGGCACGCTGACGGGGGTGGGCGAGTACCTGAAGGGCCGAAATCCCCGGGTGAAGGTGGTGGCCGTGGAGCCCGCCTCCTCCCCGGTGCTGAGCCAGGGGCATTCCGGCGCACATGGGATTCAGGGAATCGGTGCCGGATTCGTCCCGGAGGTGCTGGATACCCAGGTCTACGACGAGATCGTCGCGGTGGCGGATGAAGACGCCTTTGTCGCAGGCAGGCGCATGGGCAGGAGCGAGGGCGTGCTGGTGGGCATCTCCTCCGGCGCTGCCGTGTGGGCTGCCGTCCAACTGGCGAAGCGCCCGGAGAACAAGGGGAAGACCATCGTGGCGCTGCTGCCGGATACCGGGGACCGGTATCTCTCCACGGCCATGTTCGCTGAGTAGGAGATGAAAAAGCCATGCCAAGGGGCTGCCCCCTGACATGGCTTTTTATGATATTGCAGACCTGCGCATTGGAAATAGGACGGAGCTTACCGCCTATTGCGCCCCATTCTCCTTCCCGGAGATGACCGCCCCGTCAAAGGCCAATAGGGCAGGGGGCTTATTGCGCCCCGCTTTCTTTTCCGGAGATGACCACTCCATCAAAGGCCATGTAAGGCAGCACGCTGCTGCCGTTCTCCACGGTCTCCCGGGAGACGGCCACCAGGCTGTTCAGAAGCTGGGCCAGGTTGCCGCTTATCATGGTCTCGCTGACAGCCCCTTTGACCACGCCGTCCTCCACCAGGAAGCTGTTCTTGGCCACGCCGGAGAAATCCCCGTTGATGCTGGGATTGCCGCCGGAGAAGCGGCCCACGATGAGGCCTCTTTTGATGGACTTTACCATGTCCGCGTAAGGCGTGTCCCCGCCCTCTGCCACCAAAGCGAAGGAGGAGTTCCCGGCGGGGGCGAAGCCGGACTTGTTTGCCACATACAGGGAGAGGCAGAAGGACTTCAGCACCCCGTCTTTGATGAGGTCATAGTCCTTCGACCGGAAGCCGTCCCGGGTGAACCTCTCGCCGCAGACTATGCGCCTGTCCCCCGGGCACAGGGAGAGGGTGATGCGGCTGTCCGCCACGGATTGCCCCAGCTTGTCCAGCCAGATGCTGGTCCTGTCCAGGATGCATCCGTCGGAGGCGAAGTTGCCGATGATGTTTCCCAGGAAGTCCGGCAGGCTGCCGGGGGTCAGCAGGATGACGCCCTGGAATTTCCCCTCCACCGGCACGGTGGACAGCTGGGCCTCGGTGTCGGCCAGGTCCTTTTCCAGAGAGCCCAGCTCGATGAAGGGCCTGTCCAGCCTGTCGGTATAGATGTCGCTGCCGAAGAAGGAGGTGGCGGCGTCGCCCTCGTGGGCGGAGAACATCAGCGAGACGGCATAGGCCCCCTGGAAGGCCTCGAATTCCGTGCCATTGGTATTGCGGTAGATTTTGTGCGTCTGGTCGTGGCTCGCGATCATCTGCTCCATGAGGATCTTCGGGTGCCTCTCCCGGATGTCCCGCATCAGCTCCCTGGTGCGCTCAAAGAACAGGTCGATGTCGGGCTCGTAAGCGCCCTCCCGGAAAGTCTCGCTCTCCTGTGCGGGGGCGATGTCGTAGGCCTCGTCGGCCACGCCGGACTCCGCGGACTTGAGGCAGTCCCGGACGGCGGCTTCTATGGCGCTGTCATCGAACTGGTTTGTGGAGGCAGAGCCTTTTTTCCGATCCTTGTATGCAGTGATGGACAGGCTGTGGCCAAAGAGGGTGCGGAACAGGGAGAACTCCCCGCCGTCCACGTTGAACTCATGGGTCTGGGTCTCCGTTACGGTGTACTGGGCTTTGTCCGCTTTTGCCTCCCGTAGGCGCTCGCCTGTCTTATGGGCGATCTCCCTGATGTCTTCCTGAATGCTCTTTTCCATATAAATGCTCCTATTCATTATCAGCGACCTCCTATCATTACCTTGCAGCGCAGGGCGGGCCCGCCCATTCCCACGGGCATGGGCTGCTTCTTGCCGCAGAATCCGGAACTTGCCCATTCCATCGTATCCGATACCATGTCCACGGTCTTGAGCATGTCGAAGGCCACGCCGGAGATGGTAGTGTCCAGAAGGGCCCGGCCCAGCTTCCCTTTTTTGATTTCATAGCCCATGCTGACGCCGAACATGAATTCTCCCGTGGTGTCGGCCTGTCCGTTGGTGGTGTCCAGCAGGTAATAGCCGTCCTCCACGGAGGCGATGATGTCCTCCAGCTTATCCTTTCCCGGGAGCACTGCGGTATTGCGCATGCGGATCAGCGGTTCATCGGAGAAACTCCAGGCTCTGGCATTACCCTGGGGCTTCATGCCGAAGTGCTGGGCGCTCTCCCTGCTGTGCATATAGCCCTGGAGGATGCCGTTCTGGATCAATACCGCGTCCTGGGCGGGGGTGCCCTCGTCGTCCAGGTACACAGGCAGCGGCGTGGGCGCTCCGAAAGCGGTGTGGGCGAAGTCCACCAGGGTCACCAGGTCGGATGCCACACGCTTGTGGAGCGCAGGGCCCGCCACGGAGCCGCCCAGCACCAGATCCGCCTCCACCGTGTGCCCCACCGCCTCATGGGCCAGCATGCCGGAGAGGAAGCCGCCCAATACTACGGTCTTGTAGCCCGCCTGGGCATGGACGCCCTCCCGCTTGTGCATGAGCTTCTCGTACAGGGCGTCTATCTGGGGATAGAGCAGGGCCGGATCGGTGAAGTTCTCCGAAAAGATGCCGGAACCGCCCGCGGGATGGAAGAGCTCCAGGGGGCTGCCGGAGGCGGACTCTGCGCCCAGGACGATGTACACATGGCTCCTGGGGGCACAGATATGCCCGTCACAGCCGTCCGAGGTACAGACGATCTTCTCCATGGAATCCTCGGAGACGACCACCGACCGGCTGGAGAGGTTTTTGTATTTTCCGGCGATGTAGGCGTCCAGGGCCTTTGCGAATTCTATGTACTGCTTCTGGTCCGTGTCCTGGATGGCTCTGCCTGCGGGCACATCGCCGCAGGGGATGACAGGCAGAGGCCCCTTGCCCCTGCCTACATGGCGGTCCATGAACAGGGCGTTCTCCGCGGCGGCCCTCAGCACCGTCTCCGCGGCGCTGCCGGAGCATTCCGCCATGGAAGAGAAGCCGTATACGCCGTTTTGGTAGACCCTGGCGCTGATGCCGCAGCTCTCTGCGCGTTCATTTCCGGTGAGGTTGCCCTGCACCAGGCTGACCCGGCGGCTGCGGCTTTTCTGTTCCCTCAGCTCGGTGTGGGCACCGGTGGGAAAGAGGGATTTCTTATCTGAGACATGATTTTCCAGCACTTTTGTTTCCTCCGTTTTTGATTGTGATACAGGTATTATAGCAGATTCGGAAGCGGTTGGGGCACATGGGAGGAAATCTTAAGAATTTCTTCGCCGTAGATTTTTGGATCGTCAGGTAAAAAACAGCTTGTCGAAAGGGTGTTTTTGTGTTATGGTAAATACAGAGTTCAAAAAGTGTACGGCGCCCGGCGGGAGTGGGTCTTCATTTCCGGCTGAGGCATCTAAGTTCATTATTGTATCGGCTTTTCGCCAATGAATCAAGCAAAATGAAAACAGGACACTGACAGGCGGAAAGCGTTTCTCCTGTCTGATGTCGGAACAGGAGGAGACAGGATGGACAGCAGGGGGGAGCGGCAGGAGTCTGCGCAATTCCAGGCGGTGGCTGCGGATTCGAGAGCGGCACATGAGGAGGCAGAAGAAAGAGGAAAGTACAATGAACACAACCGGGATGTAAACAGCAAGAGCATCTTCAAGAATCGGGTTCTATGCGCCCAGTTCCTCAGGGATAATTTTGATATGCCGTTACTGAAGGCGGTACAGCCGGAGGACATTGAAGATATTTCCGAGAGGTATCTTCCCTATCTTGGGACTGAATTTGCGTCTGATTCCGTGAAAAAGATCCGGATTCTGGACATTGGGAAGGAGGGAGATCCGCCGTTCTTTGTTTCACTGATTGAACACAAAAGCCTGGTGGACTATGACGTGCCCATGCAGCTATTACGGTATATGGTGTGCATATGGACGGAGTACCGACGGCAGAAGGAGGCGGAAAAGGAAGGCAGTACCGGACGGAAAGGCTTCCGCTATCCGGTGATCATGCCCGTGGTATATTACGAGGGCAAAGAGAAGTGGACTGCAGGCATGCATCTGAGCGACCGGATCGGGGACAGCCTGGGGCGGCCGGAATGGATTCCCGATTTTCGCTATGAAGTCATCGGAATCCATGCATACAGCAATCAGGAGCTTTTGGAACGGGGAGATGAGATGTCTCTCGTGATGTTGATAAATAAGATACAGGACACAGAGGATCTGGAGCGGTTCATCCGTATCCCGGCAGATGAGGTGAATCGGATCGTCAGGGACAGCCCGGGGCATGTGGTGGACGTGCTGGTGTCTGTCATGGAAAGCCTTTGCTTCAAGATAGATGCCTCTACAGAGGAACGGAGGCAGTGTGTCCGGAAAGTGAGGGAGCGGGAGATGGGGTATTTGTTTGAGAATATGGAAAAGATAAGTATTCAGGAGATGCGCAGGAAGGCGGAAGAGCAGCGCAGGGAGGCAGAGGAGCTGCGTAGGAAGACGGAAGAGCAGCGCAGGAAGGCGGAAGAGCAGCGCAGGGAGGCAGAGGAGCTGCGTAGGAAGACGGAAGAGCAGCGCAGGAAGGCGGAAGAGCAGCGCAGGGAGGCAGAGGAGCTGCGCAAGAAGACGGAAGAGGAGCGCAGGAAGACAGAGGAGCAGCGCAAGCGGGCTGAAATTGCGGAGGAAAAGCTCAGAGCAGCGGAAGAGCGTATCCGGCAACTAAAAGAACAAAAGACAGGATTGTAACTAAATATTACTAAATCTCTTGCAGTTTTCTCCATATAAGGGTAGAATAAATCCAAACAGGATGCCCTGAGAGGGGCTACGGCGGAAGATGACGTCGGCCTTAAGAGGCATCGGCACAAAAGACCGGTGTGGGCCAGAGGACGGAGGAAAACAGGAGGATAAAGAACCATGCGGACGACATTGCACATGCTCCATGAACAGAGCCCCACCCAGATGATGTCCTACATTCTCCAGACCAGGACAGGGAAGCTTGTGGTCATCGACGGAGGGAACCGGCAGGATGCCGGAAACCTGCTGGAGAAATTGATTGCGCTGGGCGGGCCGGAGCCCACTGTGGAGATTTGGCTGCTGACCCATCCCCATTTGGATCATGTGGATGCGCTTCTGGAGATTTTCTCCGGGCCCCATCCGCTGAAAGTAAAAAGTGTTTACAGCCATTTCCTGTCCTACGAATTCTATAAGGCCAACGACTTCCCGGGGTGCACGGACGCCAGCACCACGGAGGAGTTCAATGCTTTCGCGGCGGCCCATCCGGACCTCTGCCACAGGCTGGAGAAGGGGCAGCGCTTCCTGATAGATTCCATGGAGATCAGCGTGCTCCATGTGCCGGAGGGGGAGACGATTCCACTGAACGTGATCAACAATTCCTCCGTGGTATTCCGGGTGGACGCGGAGGGGCAGCGGATCCTCTTCGTGGGGGATCTGGGCGAGGAGGCGGGGGACAGGGTGCTGGAGACCGTCCCGGCACAGGAGCTTCACGCGGATTTCGTGCAGATGGCCCATCACGGGCAGAACGGGGTAAAGAAAAGCTTCTACCAGGCTGTGGCCCCCAGGGCATGCCTCTGGAACACGCCCGACTGGCTCTGGAACAATGACGCGGGGAACGGATTCGATACCGGCCCCTGGAGGACAGTGGAGGTGAGGGGCTGGATGGAGGAGCTGGGCGTCCGATGCCATTTCGTCAGCAAGGACGGAGAGCAGACGATATGCCTGCCCTGCCGTCTTGACTGAAAGAAGCCTGGAAAGCCTCTTGGGGTGCTTCCCGCTGAAGCCCTATAAAATCGCCTTCAGCTTCTCCGTCTCTTCCTCTATGGCCGCCTTATCGATTCTCCGGAACAGGATTTCCACCTCCGGAAGCCGATGGCCGGCAGGGACGGACTGCTTTTCCCAGCGGTTTGTCACCCCTAACCAGCCGCAGACCTTCTCCGAGGAGAAGGGAAGGAAAGGGGCCAGCAGCACGGCCAGGTTCCCGACGATCTGCACGCATTGGTAGAGGGTGTCCTCGCAGGCCTTCCTGTCGGCAGTCCTGGCGATCCAGGGCTGTCTGGCATCGAAGAACTTGTTGGCGCTCCTGACGAAATCGAATATCCGCTCCAGGGCATCCTTGAAAGAGCCTTTCTCAATCAGCCTACCCACTGACGCATACAGCTCCCCGATCTGCCTGTGGATTTCAGGGTCGGCCTTTCCATCCGGCACAGTGCCGTCCAGGTACTTTTCAATGAACGCCAGGGAGCGGTTCACGAAATTTCCGTAGCCCCCGAGCAGCTCCCCGTTGTGGCTGTGGACGAATTCCCGCCAGGAGAAATCCGCGTCCTTCTTCTCCGGGCCGTTTGCCAGGAAGAAATAGCGGATGGAGTCGGCTTCGTAGCGCGCCAGCAGGTCTTTCACCCAAATGGCATAGTTCTGGCTGGTGGAGATTTTCCGCCCCTCCAGGGTCTGGTACTCGCTGGACACAATCCTGTCCGGCAGATGCCATCCCCCGCCGCTGCCCAGCAGAAGGGCAGGCAGGATAATGGTGTGGAAGGGGATGTTGTCCTTTCCGTGGACATAATAATGGATGGCGTCATCGCCCCAGAGCGCCCCAAAGTCCGCGCCCCGGTTTTCCGCGGCTGTCCTGCTGGCGGAGAGATACCCCAGCACGTTCTCCGCCCAGATATAGATGGTCTTGCCCTCATAGCCCTCTCTGGGGACCGGTATCCCCCATTCCAGGTCTCTGGTCAGGGCCCGGTCCCGCAGGCCCTCCCGGATATATCTGTTCGTGAAGGCAGCGGCATTTTTCCGCCATTCGGGATGTGCGTCCACCAGGGCCTGGAGCTGCCTCTCCAAACGGGAGATGGCGATATAGAGATGCTTCGCTTTCCGGAAGCCCACGGGCTTCCCGCAGGACGCGCAGACCGGATCCACAAGGGCCTCCGGCTCCAGCACCGTGCCGCAGGCATCGCACTGATCGCCCCTGGCCTCCTTCCCGCACCGGGGACATTTCCCCAGCACGAAGCGGTCTGCCAGAAAAGAGCCGCAGTCCTGGCAATAGGCCTGTGGGGCTTCCTTTTCGTAGATATACTCGCTCTCGTACAGTTTTCTATGGAATTCCGTCACAAAGCTCCTGTGCTCCGCAGAGGAGGTCTTCGTATACACATCATAGCTGAAGCCCAGCCTCTGAAAGCAATCCGTAAATTCCCCATGATAGAAATCGCTGATTTCCCGGGGCGTCCTGTTCTCCTGTTTTGCCCGGATGGCCACGGGCGTCCCGTGGCAGTCGCTTCCGGACACGAAGTACACATTGTCCCCCGCCGCCCTGTGGTATCTGGCCAATACGTCCCCGGGCAGCAGCCCCGCGATATGTCCGATGTGCAGGGAGCCGTTTGCGTAGGGCCATGCCCCGCCGATCAATATATTCTTTCCCATGTTCCTTACCTCGTTTCTGAATTTATACTGCATGTCATGGAAGATTTCGTCCTTTTGTCCTCACATCATTTTCTCCATCAAAAAAGCCCTCCTCTCTGAAAAATTTCTTTTTCAGGGACGAGAGCTTAAGGCCTGAGCTTCGTGTTACCACCCTAAATTCGCCCATGCCTCACGACTTGGGCCTCATCGGCTGCGGACGAGAAATGACTCATCGATAGCCTGGCACTGTAACGGGTGCGCCCGTCGCAGCCTTGGCCCAGGGGGCTTCGGTGCGCGGCTCCGAGACCATGTTCGGCGGTTCCTTCAGTGCCTGTTCTCACCCCTCCAGGCTCTCTGTGACCTATCTAACCGCGTACTCTTCTCTTCACAGCCTTTTTTTGTCTGTATGGAAAAGCATACCCCTGATTCGCCGGTTTGTCAACCTTTTTTCTGAAGTCAGGCGGAAGTCAGGCGGAAGTCGGCGAAATTGACGGGCCGCGGGAAAAGGTATATGATAATATCGGGAGGAAAGACGGACATGTACAAGATTGCAATCTGCGACGATGAGGACGCGCTGATCAAGGAGCTGAAAGACGGCTTACAGAGATACGCGGCAGAGACGGGAAAGGAGTTCTGCTATTTCGCCTTTCATGACGGAGGCGAGCTGCTGCAGGCATATCAGCCCGATTACGACCTGATATTCATGGACATAAAGATGGAAAAGCTGGACGGCCTGAAGACCGCGGAGCGAATCCGCCGGATGGACAGCGCGGTGGGGCTGATTTTCCTGACTTCCCTGAAACAGTATGTGTGGAAGGGCTATGAATACGGCGCGGTGAACTATCTGCTCAAGCCTGTGAAGTACAGCGTGCTGAAGATGGAGCTGGACCGGTATTTTGCACGTTACCAGGGAAAAGAGGAGCCATATCTGCATTTTGCCAATGACAGCGGCAAGTACAGGGTACCGTACAAAAGCATACGGTACGCCGAGACGGAAAGGCGCAATGTTATGGTGCACTTCGAGGATCGGGAGCAGGTGGTCTACAAGAACATGAAGGAGATTTCCGCCCTGCTTTGCTCTCAGCCCCAGTTCGCCCGCAGCCACCAGAGCTTCGTGGTGAACCTGTCCTACATCAAAGGCATCGAGGGGCTGGAGGCGATCCTGACCACCGGAGAGCGCATCCCCATCAGCCAGCCCAGGCGCAAGGACTTCATGGTGAGGATGGCGGACTACTGGGGGGACATGCTGTAAGGCCCGGCCCGGAATCTGCAGCCAGAGGAGATTAGGGAGTCGGGAACCTGCCCACCGGAGATTAGAATCTGCGCTCCTGGTATTAGAATCTGCGTCCTCCCTTGTATCTTTTTCCGGAAGGGATATGATGTGCTTAGAATCTTAAACCAGGAGGAACTGATATGACGATTTTAAGAGCATCCCATCTGAAAAAATACTATGGCAGGGACGAAAGCCTCGTGAAGGCCCTGGACGATGTGAGCCTGTCCGTGGAGAGCGGGCAGTTCGTGGCGATCATCGGTACATCGGGCAGCGGAAAGTCCACCCTGCTGAATATGCTGGGGGGCCTGGACGCCCCCACTTCCGGCGCGGTGCAGGTAGAGGATGAGAGCATGGAGAAGATGACGGAGGAACAGCTCACGGTGTTCCGCCGCAGGCGAATCGGCTTCATCTTCCAGAACTATAACCTCATCCCCTATCTCACGGCCTACGAGAACATCGTGCTGCCCCTGCGCCTGGACGGGAAGCAGGAGGACAAGGCGTTCCTGGAGGAGATCGTGCGCTTCCTGGAGCTGGACGGGAAGCTGGCAAATTACCCCAGCCATCTTTCGGGAGGCCAGCAGCAGAGGGTGGCCATCGCAAGAGCCCTGGTGTCCAAGCCCGCGATCATCCTGGCGGACGAGCCCACGGGCAATCTGGACAGCCGCACCAGCGATAAGGTGATCGACCTGTTGAAGACCACCAGCGGGAAATTCCGTCAGACCATCGTGATGATCACCCACAATCAGGAGATCGCCCGGAAAGCGGATGTGCGGATACGCATCGAGGACGGCAGAATCCAGGCACAGGAGGTGGGGGCATGAGGGGCGGAAAAGTGACGGGGAGGATGATTTCCGATATGGCCAGGGAGAGCCTGCGGGCCAGCCGCATGCGCAATGCTTTCGTGGCGGTGACGATTGCCCTGGCCTCTGCCCTGCTGACGGCCATCTTACTGTTCGCCCTGGGCCAGAAGGAGCTGGAGCGGGAGGCCCTGTCCCACAGACAGCAGGTGAGCTACTATGAGCTTGCCCCGGAACAGATGGAGCTGCTGGAAGGGGATGGGCGCATCGCGTATCAGATACAGGTGAAATCGGGCATCCTCTCGGAGACAGAGGGCTTCGGCGTGGTCCCCCGCTATGTCAGCGGGCTATCGAACGAAATCCAGGCGGGGGAGCTGGAGAGCGGCAGGCTGCCCGAAGCGCCGGACGAAATCGCGGTCCAGGGCGCCATGCTGGAAAAGATGGGACTGCCGCCGTCTGTGGGCAGCAGCCTGTCCCTGACCTTTTATGACGGAAGCGAAGAGACATTCACCGTGACGGGCATCCTGAAAGGCGGCGAAGAGACGAAGCAGTTCAATGTATTCCTGTCCCGCAGCTATGCGGAAAACGGCAGCCAGTTGAAAGATATACCATATGAAGTGCATGCCAAGCTCCGGGACGCGAACGGCATGTCCGCCGGGGAATGCCGGGAGCTGATGTACGCCATCGGCCGGGACGCAGGGGTGGAGCGCAAATACGTGATGCCCTCCAGGGCATTCCTGGACTCCCTCTCCTTCAACAGCCAGTCCGTGATGATTTACGGCATGGTGGGGGCGGTGATTCTGCTGGCCTGCATTTTGGTAATCTACGGGGTGTTCTATCTGTCCGTGGTGGGAAGAATCCATCAGTTCGGACAGTTGCGGACCATCGGCATGACCAGGAGGCAGATAAAAAGCTTCGTGTCCAGAGAGGGCAGGGCCCTGTTCCTGCGGGCAGCGCCTGTGGGAGCGGCGGCAGGGGGCATGGCGGGATACCTGATTCTCCCGGCGGGATTCCGCATTGCCCAGGGGGCGGCGGCCATTGCCCTCGTCCTGCTCTGCGTCTATCTCATCACCATGTTCTCCGTGAGGAAGCCCGCGCGGCTGGCCGCCTCCGTCTCCCCCATGGAGGCCCTGCGCTATGTGCCCCAGGATACCATGAGAAAGGCGGGGAACCGGAAACTGTGCCGCAGGCTCACGCCCGTGGGACTTGGGCTGATGAACTTCTCCAGGAACCGGAAGAAATCGGCTGTCACCATGGCGTCCCTGGCGCTGGGCGGCATCCTGTTCATGACTGCGGCCACTTATCTGTCCTCCTTTGACAAAGAGGCTTTCCCCAGACAGGGCTATTTTACCGAGGCGGAGTTCCACATCCTGTATACCACGGCGGCCCAGGAGCTGAATGGCCACGGCATGGGAGGTCTGCAGGCGGAGGCGCCCATGGACAGTGAGATGGTCCGGGAAATCCTTGGGATGGAGGGCGTGACCAGAGTGGAGGAGATCAAAAACTTCGGCGTTAGTTATGACTATCCCCTGAAGGACAATTATGGAGACAGCGATACTGTCTACCCGCTGGACGGGGAGGAGCTGGAAGGGATCGGGGCGTATCTGGAGGAGGGGAGCGCGGACAGGGAGAAGCTCATGAGCGGCGATTACATCCTTGTGGCGGGAAATGATGTGGCGGAGGAGATATTCGGCTGGAGGTTCACCGTGGGCGAGTCCGTCACGCTCCATTACTTCGACGGCAGTGACATGGCGGAGAAGGACATGACCATCCTGGGCATCCTGGACGAGCAGTATGCCCGCAACAACAGGGGGCTGGAAGGGTGGTTTCTGATACCGGAACAGGCCATCCTGGAGCTTCTGTCCTATGACAGCCTGAATGCCCATCTTCTGGTGTCCACCGAAGCTGACAGGGAGGAGGCCGTGGGGGAGGAGCTGGCGGAGCTGGTGGCGGCCAGGACAGAGCTCGACCTGGAGACCCTGGCGGATAAGAGGATTGAATATTCCCGGAACGCGGACCAGCTATTCGGGGCCATCAGCGGCCTGGCCGTTTTCATCATGACGTTCAGCATCTTAAGCATGATGAACACATTGATCACCAATATCGTCACCCGCAAACAGGAGCTGGCCATGCTGGAATCCATCGGCATGGGAAGGAGCCAGATCCGGAAGATGCTCCTGGGGGAGAGCCTGCTGCTGGTGTGCGTCACTCTGGGCGTCACCATGACGGCCGGAACCCTGAGCGGCTATGTGCTGAGCGGCCTGCTCTATGAGAGAGGCGCATACTACATGGCGTTCCGGTTCCCCGGGATTTTTGCCCTGGCCTATGTGTGCGTGCTGACGGCAGTGCCTCTAATCGTCACTTTTGCCTCCATGCACAGCTTTGCCGGAGAGGACCTGGTGTCCAGGCTGAGGGGAATGGAGAATTGACATGCGGATACAGGATTTGGATTAGGGGCGAATATGACATACCTGTGCTGTCGCCGGAGATCATAGCGTTGTTGGTGGAAAAAGTGAAAAAGGCCGCCTCGAAGGACCTGATCATCCCTGTGGAGGAGATCATCCCCCAGGGATACGCGGAATATCTCGTGCGGGTGATGGAAGCCAATATGGCTGCGGGAGGGCCTTGCGGCGTGCGGGAAGTATACGGACTGACTGCCCGGCAGATTGGAGCGCTGAACGTGGAGGCGCACAGATGCTTTGACAGGGCATGCCTGTGCGGTGGGGACGGCTTGGGCAAGCAGCGTGGCTTGAGCGATCACGCCTGCCTGTCCAGCCAGTCAGGCCCCGCGGGATTTGATTTAAGAGCCAGCACCCTCTTTTACATGCTGGCGAGGCGGGAGCGCTCAAATTTCACTTATATCTGTTGCTGTGCCTCTTTTCTATACTGATAAATATCTTATGATCAATGATAGAGACCGATGTTTGTGGAGGAGATTCAGAGTGAAGATTGTAGCACATACAATGGAATATCAGGGTGGATACATTGGGTCGCACATATGCCTAAGGAACTATTCCGTTTCCGATTATGACGAGTATAAGAGGATTTACGAGGAATGCTTCCATGATATGAGGGCAGCCTTGCAGCTAGTTCACGGCGGCAGACGGCCTGTTCGCCAAGGGCATCAACATGAGCGGCGTCCTGGGAGGCCTGATGGCAGACTGCACGGGAAACGGCGAGAAGCTGGGCAGGGCGCTGATGGAGGAGCTGAAGGTAGAGGATGTGAAAGCCCTGGAGACAGTGCCCTATGACGCGCTGGCTGCCGCTTACAATAAAGTCAAGCCCGCCCTGGAGAAGGCCGGAGAGTATGTGGGCGGAGCGCCCTACAAGAACGGCTTCTATGCAGGGGATCCCGTGGTCAATGGCTTCCGCAGGGAGACGGAGCATGTGCCCATGATGGTGGGCAGCGTGTTCGGAGAGTTCGGCTCCTTCGCACCCACCCCTTACAAGAAAGCGGAGATGACCCCGGAGGCAGGCGCGGCCTATGTGGAAGCGGAAGTGGGCAAGGAGGAATCCAAAGAACTCCTCGACCTGTTCCGGAAGGCCTACCCGGAGCGCAATCCGGTGGACATCATGACCATGGACTTCATGTTCCGGGGGACGGAGATCGAGTACATCAAAACCAGGGCGAACTGCAGCGGCGGCGTATGGCCCTACCTGTTCAACCTGGACATGAACTTCGACGGCGGCAGGACGCCCTGGCACTGCGCGGACATCCCTTATTTCTTCCACAACACGGAGCTTGCCCCCTACACCCAGGAGCAGGGCGTCACGGAGCGGGTGGAGAAGCTGATATTCGACTCCGTCATGGCCTTTGCCAGGACCGGCAATCCCCAGAATCCGGAAGTGCCCAACTGGCCCGCTTCCACCCGTCTATGAGGACGCGGAGCCTTACCGGGGATGACGTGTAGGCAGCGTGGAAGAGCAGGCATAAGACAATAAGTGGCTGCAAGCGATGACAGACAGACGCCAGAAAGCACCGACAGGATTGGTGCTTTCTGGCGTTTCGGCTAAAACCATCAGGCCTGGAAAACCGGGATAGGTCCTGTGAGGACATACCGCAGGAGCGGGATGCGCTATGAAGTATATGTTGGATACCGATATCTGCATCTATGCCATCAAGCATAAAACGGAGGCGGTAATCAGGAGACTTCTCCTGCATGATCCGGAGGAAATGTGCATTTCCTCCGTCACCTATGGGGAACTGATGCATGGCGTGGAAAAGAGCATGGCGCCAGAGAAGAACCGGCTGGCTATTTCCCTGTTCCTGTCGCCGATTGCGGTGTTGGACTTTTCCGCCAAAGCGGCGGAGGAATACGGAAAAATCAGGGCGGAACGGGAGCGGAAAGGGATGCCCATTGGCCCCATGGATTTACTGATAGCGGCACATGCCAAGGCAGAAGGGCTTACCCTTGTGACGAACAATACAAGGGAATTCTGCCGGGTGGAGAATCTGCCGGTGGAAGACTGGGCTCTACCGCTCGGTGGCGGTGATCGTGGACAACGAGGAGGACGCGCTTGCGGTGAAGTCCCGTCTGGGGGGAGAGGCCCAACTGATTCTGTCCCCCGATGAACCAGGGCCCTGCATGAGCTGTATTTCGTGGAGGGAGAGGGGCTGCGGGAATGCGAGGGGTATATGGAAATCGTGGACGATAAGTAAGGTCTGCGCGTAAGCCTCCCTCGGTAGACTTTTTCCTGAGATTGTGTTATACTAACCACCTGAAGCAATGCATTCCCTGAAAAGTACCACACGAATATACGGAGGGCGGCTGAATGGGCAACATGTGGGGGTTCTTTGAGAATATCAACGAAATCGTGTACGTTGCGGACATAGAGACCTGTGAACTGGTTTACATGAACAAGAAGGCCATGGAAGTCTTCAGCATCGGCTCCCTGGAGGAGGTCAAAGGAAAGCCATGCTATCAGATCCTGCGGGGCGGCGATGCCCCCTGTACGTTCTGCGGCAGATGCGGATCGGACAAAGGCTGCTTTGAACAGCAGTACTACCACAGGCACCTGGACCGGCATTTCCTGCTCAGAAGCACGCTCCTGACCGAGGGAGGAAGACGATGCCGTCTTGAAATGGCTCTGGACATAAGCGACCATGAGCAGCAGAAGAGCATGGTGCAGAGCGTCCAGAATCTGGAAGCCATCATCAACGAAGGGCTCCGGGTGGCCCTGCTGGAGGAGACCCCGGACCAGTCGCTGGAGGTGCTGCTGGCCTATCTGGGGAAGGCCCTGCAGGGCGGGCGGACCTATATATTTGAGAAAAACGCGGAGGGCTGCGACGACAATACCTACGAGTGGACGGCTCCCGGGGTGCGTCCGGAGAAGGAGAACCTCCAGAACGTGCCGCCGGAAGTCTGCGCCAGCTGGTATCGGAATTTCAGCATCGGCGGGCATATCGTCATCAATGACCTGGAGGACATCAGGGACAGCGACCCGCTCCAGTACGAGAACCTGAAGCAGCAGGACATCCACTCCCTGGTGGTGGTCCCCCTGTACGATGACGGCAGAATCATCGGCTTTTACGGGGTGGACAATCCGCCGGTGAAGTCCCTGGAATATACCTCGAACATGCTGCAGACAGCGGCGTACTTCATCGTCTCCTCCCTGCGGCGGCGCAACCTGGTCAGAGAGCTGGAAAAGCGCAGCCACAATGTCCTCTACGCCCTCAACGTGGACTACCTGGGCATCTATCAGGTGGATTTCACCACGGACACCTGCCAGATCTACCGGGAGAACGAATTCCGGGGAAAAAATCAGCCCGTCAGCTTTGCGGAGAGCTATCAGACGGCCATGGAGTGGTATATTTCCCGGTATGTGGTTCCCAGGGACCAGGAGAGGCTGCGCATGGTGACGAAAAAGGAATATATCCTGGCGCAGCTTAAGACGAAGAATAAATTCTTCGTCCGATATCAGGTGAAGGACAATGCGCCGGGCCTGAAGAACCTGGAGATTCATTTCTCCGTCACGGGGAATGGGGCGGAGGAGCAGAGCGCGATTTTTGCGTTCCGGGACGTGAACGCCCTGGTGGAGCAGGAGGAACGGTACAAGTCGGAGGCCAGGCAGAGCCTGGAGGACATTCTGGAAGGGGCCAGGACGGGCATCTGGACCATAGAGCTGGAGGAGGGCTGCGAGCCCCGGATGTACGCGGACAGGACCATGAGGATGCTCCTGGGGGCGCCACAGGAGATAGAGCCGGAGGAGTGCTATCGGCGCTGGTTTGAGAACATCGCCCCGGACTATGTGGACATGGTGCAGGACGCGGTGCGGGAGATCCTGGAGCGGGGGCGCTCCGAAGTGGTGTACCCCTGGAACCATCCCGAGCTGGGGAAGATCTACGTCCGCTGCGGCGGCATCCCGGACAGAAAGTTCAAGAAGACCGGGATCAGCCTCAACGGATACCACCAGGACATCACGGAGATCATGGTGACGAGGAAGAAGCAGGAGCAGGCCATCATGGAGCTGCTGGAGAAGGTGAGGCGGGCCAACTCGGCCAAGAGCGAATTCCTCTCCCATATGTCCCATGACCTGCGCACGCCCATCAACGGAATCCTGGGCATGCTCACTGTCATGGATCGGACCCGGGAGGATCCCGGGTGGCAGCAGGACTGCAGGGAGAAGATCCGGGTATCCACGGAGCACCTGCTGTCCCTTGTGAACGATGTGCTCCAGGTCAGCAAGCTGGAGAGCGGCCTGCCCGCCGCGGTGGAGGAGGGCTTCGACCTGGAGGACACGCTGCATGACTGTATTACGATTATGTCTCCCCATGCGGAGGAGGCGGGGATCCGGCTGGCGCTTGAGGCGGATATCCGGCACAGCAGGCTGATCGGCAACCCGCTGCATGTAAGGCAGGTCCTGACGAACATCATTGACAACGGAATCAAATATAACCGGCGGGGCGGCTCCGTGTCGATCCAGGCCAGGGAGCTTTCCTGCCGGGACGGCTCCGCGGAATACGAATTTGTAATAAAAGATACCGGGATCGGCATAGGGGAAGAATTCCAGAAACACATCTTCGAGCCTTTCACCCAGGAGGACCACGGGGCAAGGACGCACTACAACGGCGCGGGCCTGGGCATGTCCATCGTAAAGAAGCTGGCGGACCAGATGGGCGGCGCCGTGGAGGTGGAGAGCCGGATCGGACAGGGAAGCGTCTTCCGGGTCAGGCTGTCTGTCCGGGTGGACGCAGGAGGGGAGGAGCGGCCCATGAACCGGGAGGCGGAAGCCCCTGCCGACATCTCGGGAATGCGGGTCCTTCTGGTGGAGGACAATGAGGTCAACTGCGAGATCGTGAAATTCCTCCTGGAACAGGCGGGGGCAGCGGTGGCCACGGCAAATGACGGAAAGGCCGCCGTGGACGCGTTCAGGGCTTCGGAATGCGGCGCCTACCACTGTATCCTCATGGATCTGATGATGCCGGTGATGAGCGGGTTCGAGGCCGCCCGCATGATCCGGGGCCTGGACAGGGCGGACGCGGGGAAAGTGCCCATTATCGCCCTGTCGGCCAACGCCTTCGAGGAGGACATCGCCATGGCAAAGGACGCCGGGATGGACGAACATCTGGCAAAGCCCGTGGACATGGGCAGGCTGTTCCAGGTGATGCGGCGGCTGAGGAACGACTGTCAGGCTTATTGAGGAAGCAGTGCTCCGGAGGGACGCGGCGAATCTGCCACTGCTTCCAGAGCCGTGTGCGGACGGGGAGGGACCGGGTATGGGAAATTATCTGAACATCGGCAACGACGGGTTCGCGGCAATGCGCAAGGGGACTTATGTGGACAAGACGGGCATGATTTCGTTCATGAACGGCGTCCTGGGCACGGCTGATAAGATGGTCTGCGTCAGCAGGCCCAGGAGGTTCGGCAAATCCTTCGCGGCCAAGATGCTGTGCGCCTATTATGATAAAAGCTGCGATTCCAGGGAGCTGTTCCGGGGAACGGAGATCGAGCAGGACGCTTCCTTTGAAAAGTACCTGAACCATTACAATGTCATCTACCTGGACATCACCCTGTTCACATCCCGCGCCGCCAGCATAAAGGACGTGGTGCGCGACATCGACGACGCGGTCAGGAGGGAGATCGAGGAAAGCTTCCCCGATGCACCGAAGGGCTCTGACCTAGCGGAGACCCTGGCCAACACTGCCAGGGCCCTGGGCGAGAAATTCATCATGATCATCGACGAGTGGGACGCGGTTTTCCGTGAGTCAAAGAACGATATAACGGTACAGGAAAAATATATCGTCTTCCTGCGGAGCCTGTTCAAGAGCAGTTGGACGGATATGGTGTTCGATGCGGCTTATCTCACAGGAATCCTGCCGATCAAGAAATACGGCACGCAGTCCTCCATGACGGATTTCAGGGAATACTCCATGGTTCAGCCTGCGCCGCTGGAGAGATATGTGGGATTTACGGAGAAGGAAGTGCAGGAGATGTGCGCTGGGGCGGGCCTGGCTTTCGAAGAGGTCAGGAGATGGTATGACGGTTATGTGGTAGGGGATGACACGCACATTTATGCGCCCAAATCGGTCATGGATGCCATACAGCGAAGGCAGATTGGCAACTACTGGACCGGCTCCGAGACCTACGAGGCCCTCAAAATCTATATAGATATGGACGAGGACGGCCTGAAGGAAGCCATCGTCCATATGCTGGGCGGGGCGCGGGTCGGCATAGACACCGGCACCTTCCAGAACGACATGACCACGATTACGTGCAGGGACGATGTCCTTACCCTGCTGATCCATCTGGGCTATCTGGCCTATGACGCCGGCAGCAGGTCGGTATACATCCCCAATGAGGAGATCCGCGAGGAGTTCGTCCGCGCGGTGAAGAGAGGGAAGCACGCCGAGGTGGCAAAGCTCATCCGCAATTCGGACCAGCTCCTGGAGTCCATCCTGGATATGGACGAGGAAGCCGTAGCCTCCGCCATCGAGGAAGCCCACAAGGCGGGAGCGGCCCCCACCTTCTACAACAACGAACAGGCCCTGCGCAGCGTGATCCGTCTGGCCTTCATCAGTTGCGTGGACGAATTCCTGCAGATAGAGGAGCTGCCCTCCGGACACGGATACGCCGATGTGGTATTTTTCCCGAAGAAGACGTCCTCCCTGCCGCTGCTCCTGATTGAACTGAAGTGGAACAGGACGGAAAAAGGCGCCATCGGCCAGATCCGCAACAGAGATTACCCCCAGGCAGTGAAAGACTACGGCGGCGAAATACTTCTGGTAGGAATCACCTACGATGCCAAATCCAAAAAGCATACCTGTAGAATAGAGGAATGCAGGAAATAATGCCCCATCTCCCCCCGACTTTAGACGCATCTTTAGACGACCGGCCTGCTATAATAATTAGCAGGCGGAGTCTGCCCTGTATCACAGATGCGGGAAACAAAGCCGAATACCTATACATTGGGGAGCGGAGCGAAAATGACAGAAAAGCAACTGCATAAATTGCGTCGGCAGGACCTCCTCCAGCTGCTGGTGGCCCAGGGAAAGGAAGCGGCCCAGCTTCAGGCCCGGCTGGACGAGGCGGCGGAGGAGCTGAAGAACCTGCAGGACACCAGGACGAGATTCATAGAGCGCATGGATGACAAGGACGCCCAGATAGAGAAGCTGAAGCCCCGCCTGGACGAGAAGGACGCCCGGATAGAGAAGCTGACGGCCCGGCTGAACGAGAAGGACGCCCAGATAGAGAAGCTGATCGGCCGCCTGAACGAAAAGGATGCCCGGATCGGCCAGCTCACAGTGGAGATAGAGCAGTACCGCTCAGGGGAGATCCTGGGCTTCGAGGGAGACCCCTCCATCGATGAAGTGGGACAGAAGCTGAACGCCGTCCTCAAGGCGGCCCAGAAGGCCGTGGCCCAGTACCTGGACGGTGCCCGGGCAGCCGGCAGCCAGGCCGCCCCGCTCCCCACGGACATGCAGGGGCAGCCCTCAAAGGAGAGCCTGCCGGAGCCTGCTGACAGCCGGCCCGAACCGTCGGAGGAACGGGCAGGAGAGGGACAGCAGGGACAAGAGGAGCGCATATGAGCGAAGAACATACAGAAGCCATACAAGCCATGGAAGCTCCCACGGTGGAACAGCTGGAAGCGGAACTGAAAAAGGAGCAGTACAGGCATAACTACGGGAGAGTCCTGCGCAGCACCGCGTTCTCCCTCCTGGTGGTAGCCGCCGTGGCCGTCCTGGTGGCCGTCCTTCTGCTGCCCGTGCTGCAGATAAACGGCACCTCCATGACCGAGACCCTGCAGGACGGCGACATCGTCGTAGCCATCAGCAACTCCAAATTCAAGACCGGGGACGTCATCGCTTTCTACTATAATAATAACATCCTGGTAAAGCGGGTCATCGCTGCCGCCGGGGACTGGGTGGACATCGACGGGGAGGGCAACGTATACGTCAACGGCGAGCTGCTGGATGAGCCCTACATCACGGAGAAGTCCTACGGGAACTGCGACATCGAACTGCCCTACCAGGTGCCGGACGGGAAATGCTTCGTCATGGGCGACCACCGCGCCACCAGCATCGACAGCCGCAACACGGCGGTGGGATGCATCAGCGACAGCGGCGTGGTAGGGAAGATCATGTTCCGGGTCTGGCCCCTGGAAGAAATCGGCATCGTAAACTGAGCGGATTCTGCTAAAGAAAACCGCTCAGCGCGCCGATATATAAGAAGACATATCATTGATATGGAAAAATGAGGTAAAAAGCGGATGTCTGCGGGCTGGAGGAGCATGTTCCCGCAGGATGATGTTAAAGAGGGGCTGCATGCTATCTGCTTCGCCGGCCGCGGGACAGACAGGGTGAGGGGACAGGGAGGTCTATAACACGGGCATGGAAGAGACGCGTTCCACGGAAGAGACTTGTACGATACATTTTGAATTGCTGGGTTCCTTTTCCTGCAGGGAATCCAGGGACGGCGAAAAGAAGAATACGGCGGCAGGCAGGAAGGTCATGTCCTTCCTCCAGTACCTGATCGTGAACCACGCCAGGGACTTGTCCTCGGAGGAACTGATCAGGCAGTTCTGGGGGGAGGAGAGCAGCGATCCGGCCAACGCGCTGAAGAACATGATATATAAGGTAAGGAGCCTGCTGAAGGGCATGCTGCCGGACAAAGAGAACCTGCTGGTGACTTTGCCCGGCTGTTATGCGTGGAACCCGGCATGCCGGCTGGAGCTGGACTCGGAAGCCTTCGAGCAGGCCTGCCTGGAGGTCAGGAAATACGCCGGGGACGCCTACCTGGAGATGCTGATGAAGGCCACCTCCCTGTACAAGGGGGATTTCCTCCAGGGGAACGACGATGAATGGGCCCTGTCCCTGCGCCGGTATTACCAGACCCTGTACCTGGATCTCTGCAAGATGGCCCTGCCCCTGCTCCAGAAGGAGGAGCGCTGGACGGAGATGATCGGCCTCTGCGAGCAGGCCCAGGGCGTGGACTTCGGCCTGGACACCTTCATCGTGTACCAGATGCAGGCCCTGATCTCCATGGGGCAGCCGGAGCGGGCAGTCCAGGTATACCAGAGCTTCCGGGAGCAGCTCTGGCAGGAATTCGAGATCGAGCCCACGGAACAGGTGGAGCAGATCCACATGCTGGCGGAGAGCATGTGCCGCAGCGACGTGGACGGCCAGGACATCCTGAAGCTGGTGGCGGAGGGGGAACCGGATGCGGAGGCGAAAGCCTTCCTCTGCACCTTCAGCGTGTTCCGGAGCATCGTGGCCCTGGAGAAGCGCCATATGGCCCGCTCCGGGGAGACGTCCAGCATCGCCATCGTCAGCCTGGGCAACCAGGTGACCCCCACCACGGACGCCAGGCGGCTGGAGCGCGTCCTGATGGAGGGCCTGCGGACGGGGGATCCGGTGGCCCGGCTGGACGCGGGATCCTACATCCTGATGCTCACCGGTGCCTCGGAGAAGAGCGCCTGGACCGTCATGGACCGGCTGAACCGCACCTTCCATAAGGTATATTCCCATTCCAGGGCCTGCATCTCCTACCGGGTGTCCCCCCTGAAGCCCGCCGGGGCCTGCTGAAAAAACTGTAAAGAAAACCGGGAAAATAACCGGACGATGACCTTGGGCTGTTATAGTGGAACCAGAAACCTACGGAAGGGTGGAGAGACATGGTGCTACGGGAGAAAATGTTCCCCTGCCAGAGCCGGGAAGCAGTGGTGACGGTACAGACCTATCATAACGGCAATATGGACGGCTATCTGCAGCACCCCAGGCTCTCCGGCAGAGAGAAGATACAGAGCCTTTCCCAGATGATACTGCTGCTGAACAGCCTGATAGACATGGAGGATTGCCCGAACCCGTCCCTGCCGCTGGTGCCGTCCGTCGGCCCGGGGAGCGACAGCGCCAAGGTGTTCCGGATCCAGATACTCTTCAGGGAGCATTACACCTGGCAGGGGAGGCTCATCTGGCAGAATGAGAATCTGGAAGTGGTGTTCCACAGCGCGATAGAACTGATACAACTGTTCGACGAAATGTTGGGCGACTAGAAAAGGACAGGAGCGAGAGGCTTGGCATGACAGAGAAGGAATTGCGCAAACTCCATAGGCAGGACCTCCTGGAGCTGCTGGTAGAGCAGAGCAGGGAGGCGTCCAGGCTGAGCGCGGCGCTGGACGAGAAGGAACAGGAATGCAGGGAAATCACGGAGAACAACGAACGCCTCAAGGCCAAACTGGACGAGAAGGACGCGGGCCTTGCGCAGCATACGGCCGCCAGCGGCGAACAGTTGGAGAGCCTGAAGGGCAAGCTGGACGAGAAGGATGCCCAGATAGAGAAGCTCAAGGGCCGCCTGGACGAGAAGGACGCGGAACTTGCACAGCAGACGGCCGGCCAGGAGGAACAGTTCCAAAGCTTAAAGCATAAGCTGGACGAGAAGGATGCCCAGATAGAGAAGCTCAAAGGCCGTCTGGACGAGAAGGATGCCCAGATGGAGAAGCTCAAGGGCCGCCTGGACGAGAAAGATGCCCAGATAGGGAAGCTGAGGGAACAGACGGACCGCAGGGAAGAGAAGATAGAGAAGCTGGAAGCAGAGATGGAGAAGCTCAGGGCAATCAAATGGAGAGAGATGAAGGAAAGCGGTCTTCCCACGGAGCTCATGAGCAGGCTGAAGGCATTGATATGAAAGAAACGGATGCTGCGCGCCGGACGGAAATCAGATGATACAGAGGTTTGTGAATGAGCGAGGAGAATAAGAGAGAGCTGCCGAAGCTGGAAGCGCTGGAGGCGGAGCTGGAGCGGGAGCGCTACAGGAAGAGATACGCAAATGTCCTGCGGAGCACGGCGTTCTCCCTGGTAGTGGTGGCGGCGGTGGCGGTACTGATCGCGGTGCTGCTGCTCCCGGTCCTACAGATCAGCGGGACCTCCATGACGGACTCCCTCCAGGACGAGGACATCGTGGTGGCGCTGAACAGCTCGGGATATGAGACAGGTGACATCATCGCCTTTTATTATAACAACAACATCCTGGTGAAGCGGGTCATCGCCGCCGCCGGAGATTGGGTGGACATCGACAAGGACGGGAACGTCTACGTGAACGATGAACTGCTGGATGAGCCCTATGTAACCGACAAAGCC
>NZ_CAPDXS010000049.1:0-31775 GCF_948601915.1 uncultured Acetatifactor sp.
TGAGTACGGCAGATGCCACACTTCCTACCCACATTTTATTTGAAACATCATGGGGGTTCAAAACGCTCATTGCTTCTTCATATAATCTTTCCCATTCTTTATCCATCGTTTTACTCTCCTTAATAATAACGCATCTCACCATGCTTTCCGGAAGGGCAATCCCGGGATGCCGTCATTCTATTCTCATCAATTGCCCCATCCCGGTTGGACGGGCAGAAAAACCGAATCTCTCGTAAAAAGGCTCTTTCCCTTTCACTGCCGTCAGGCCTATGTCTATGACAGTGCCCGGCTCCGCAACGCTTTTGATATGCCCCAACAGTCTGTTCACGATGCTTTTTCCGATTCCCTTTCCCTGATATTGGGGCAGGACAATGATTTCCTGGAGATACCAGTACATGGCCCCGTCGCCCACGAGCCTCCCCATTCCCACCACCTGTCCTCCACAGACCGCGGAAACGTTGAAAAGTCCGTTTCTGAGCGCTTTTTCGACCTGTTCCAGCGGCCTTTCTTTGAATCCGGCAGCCACCTTTAACCGGACAAAATCTTCGGCGCTCAACACATTGTCCACCAATTCATACTGTACTTCCATCGCTCCTGCCCCCTGATTCCGCACCGCTTCCAGTGTATGGCAAATCCTCCTTCCATGGCTGCTGCCTGCCTACAGCCGGGCAGCCTGCTGGGCCCGCTCACTCCACCGGAACATCCACCGCTTTCCCGTCTATGAACACATGCCTCACTTTCGTGGAGACCTCAAAGGGGCAGCCGTCCGTGACGACGATGTCCGCATCCTTCCCGGCCTCCAGCGACCCTACCCTGTCCGCAATCCCCGCGTGCTTGGCAGGATTGATGGTGATGGCCTGGAGGGCCGCAAAGGAATCCATCCCCGCCTGCACCGCCAGCCCTGCGCACAGGGGCAGATATTCCTGGGGGATCACCGGGGAGTCCGTGATGATGGATACCTGGCAGCCCGCGGCAGCCAGCACGCCCGGGGTCGTCCAGCTCTTGTTGCGCAGCTCGAACTTGGAGGCGCTGCCCAAAGTAGGACCCACCGCCAGGGGCACATTCTCCTCCACCAGCTCCTCTACGATCAAATGCCCCTCCGTCACATGCTCCAGCGTGATCTTCAGGTCGAATTCCCTGGCGATCCGCAGCGCCGTGAACAGGTCTTCCGTTGCGTGGGCATGGGCTTTCAGAGGGATTTCCCTGCGCATCACGGGCAGCAGGGCCTCCAGCTTCATGTCGAAGGCCGGGCGCTTGGAGACATCGTCCCCTGCGGCCTCCTTCTTCTCCATGTACTCCCTGGCCTTGAACAGGGTCTCCCGCAGCAGGGCCGCAGTGGTCATGCGGCTGGAGTCCTTCTTATCCCTATATACACGCTTGGGGTTCTCGCCGAAGGCGCATTTCATGGCCACGCCGTCCCGGACCACCATGTCGTCCACCCGTCTGCCCACAGTCTTGATCGTGGTAAAAGTGCCGCCCAGCACATTGGCGCTGCCGGGGCCTACGCAGACGCAGGTGACTCCTGCCGCCGCGGCCTTGGGCAAAGCCGGGTCTAAAGGCTTCACGCCGTCGATTCCCCGCATCTGGGGGCTGATGATATCGTTCAGCTCATTGTAGTCCATCCCCTCATAGCCGATGCCATAGCCGTCCAGGCCGATGTGCCCGTGGGCCTCCACGAAGCCGGGGTACACCTGCAGCCCTGCCGCGTCCACCACTTCCGCGTCTCCCGGGATTTCCAGGTTCTCCCCGATTGCCTTGATTTTGCCGTCCTCCACCAGGATGTCCGCCTGGAAGCCCTCTCTGTGCACGCCGTCGTGCACGGTTCCGTTTTTGATACAGAGCATGTCCTTTCCTCCTCCATGGCCATTCCGCACCGTGTGCGTCCCGCCGGCCCGTTTTCCATAAGCTTAGCATCCGCCTCTGTCTTTGTCAATGGGCGGCTCCCCAGGGGCTTCCTCCCAGCATCTGCTCTTCACGAACAGCTCCGTCAGTTCCGGATCCAGCTTCCCCTCCTGTCCGGCCATCTCTCTTAAAATGGCAAGCGCCCGCTCCACGGGCATGGCCCGCTTATACGGCCTGTCGTCCGCCACCAGGGAATCGAAGATGTCCAGTATGGTGATCATGCGCACCTCATAGGGAATCTCATCCCCCTTCCTGTGCTCCGGATAACCGGTTCCGTTCAGGAGCTCATGGTGCGCTGCCGCCCATTCCCGCACATGGGATAGCTTCTCCGGAAAGCAGATCTGGGACAGCAGGCGGTCCGTGACGGACACATGCTCCTCCATGGTCCCCCGCTCCTCCTCCGAAAGCGTTCCCCTCCGGATGGAAAGCATGGCATACTCCTCCGGCTCCAGCCAAGGGCGGACGGTTCCCTGTTCATCTCTGTACGTCCTCCCGTACAGGTTCTTTAGCCGCTCCAACTGTTCGTCCCTCACGAAACCCGCAGAGTCGATCTCCTCCACCAGCTTCCACGCCTCCAGCGTCCCGTCTGTCCGCTCCTGCTTTTCCGCCTCCGTGATGCGCCCTGCCAGCCGGTCGATCTCCGCCAGGAGCCGGATCACTTCCATGCGGTGGGCAATGGCCCCGTGCTGTTCGGGAAAAAGCCTCTTTTCCTTGTTCATCACTTCCAGCGGCGTCACCAGCTTGCCGATATCGTGGAGCAGGATGCTCATCAGGAATTCTTCCTTTTCTTCCTGGGAAAAGACCTTCTGCCCCTCACAGGTCTTGAGATACTCCACAAATCTGCCGCCGTATTCCGCCATATGGCGGGCATGGCTGGCATTATAGGGCGTCCTCTCGTCGATGGCGGAGGACATGACCCGCACGAAGGACTGGATAAGCGCCTCGATTTCCTCCATGTACCATACATTCTGGATCGTCACCGCCGCCTGCGAGGCCACCGATTCCAGCACCAGAATCATGTCCCTGTCGAAAGCGCAGACATTTCCGCCCTCGTCCAGCGCATTGATCAGCTGGATGACCCCTATCCGCTCCCCCTGCCTGTTGCGCATGGGCACCACCAGCATGGAGCGCGTGTTATAGCCCGTCATGGCGTCATAGCGGATCGGTCCGGAAAAATCATAGTCCCTGTTGTTTTTCACGTCCTCTATGCAGATGGTCCTATCTTCCAGCAGAGCCATGGCGCATACATTTCCCCTGTCCAGCGGCACCGGCGGAAGCTGCGCTTTTTCCCCGCTCCCTCCGGAATAGGTCCCCAGCGTGTCATTGCGCATGACCTCAAAATTCAGGGCGTCCCCCTCTCTGAGATATAAGGTCCCCGCATCGCACCCGGCAAGCTCCATCACGCTTTTGAGAATATACACGAGAAGCTCGTCCAGATTCCGCTCCGAGGACAGCCGCACCCCTATATTCAGGATTTTTTCCATATCGTTCCGCTTCATATCCGTATTACCATACCTTCCTTCGCGAAACGGCAGATATCGTCCTCCCGCTCCGCGAGCTCCTGTTGTCCGCGCAGGAAACAATCCGTATATTCCCTGCTGTAATGGGTCATCAGCACCAGCCCCGCCCCGGCGGCCCGCCCCAGCTCCATGCCCTGCCGCCAGGAGGAATGCCCCCAGCCCGCGCAGCGCCCCAGATTCTCATCCGTGAAGTTGGCGTCCCATATCAGGAGCTTCCCGTCCCGGGCGAACGCCTGCAGCGCGGCGGACATCCTACCGTCCGTCTCGCAGTCCAGGCCGTAGACAATGCTCCTCTCCCCCTCCTCCAGGCGGTACAGAAGGCTCCCCCCGGGATGGTTCCCCGCCAGGGTGCGCACCGCCAGCTCCGCTTTGTCCCCTTCTTTTCCCCTTTTGATGTGAAAAACGCTCTCCGGAAGGATTTCGTGGACTTCCACACGGGCGGAGAACGCGGTGGCGTCATAGGGCCAGTATGGCCTGCCCAGCAAAGCCCCCAGGCGCTCCTTCAGCCTTCCCTCCTCCGCTCTTCCGTACAGATGGATCTCTGCCGCCGCATCCAGAAAAAGGGGAAAGCCGTACAGCCCGCAGATATGGTCCATGTGCAGATGGCTCAGCAGGATATGCACCCGCCTTATCCCCTTTTTCCGCAGACGCCTTCCCAGCTCCAAAAGCCCGGTTCCCGCGTCGAAGATCACCGTCTCCCCGCAGCAGTCCACGGATATGCAGGAGGTATTGCCCCCATATTCCAGAAAGTCCCTGTATGCCGCCGGGGCCGCTCCCCGCACGCCCCATATCTCTACGCTCCATGTGTCTTCCATGCCAACGCTCCTGTCCGGCCAGTCTCTCGCCTCTACAGAATCTCCTCCAGACAGAGGACCTCAAAGCCCTCCTTCTTTCCCTTCAGCTTCACCGTATCCCCGAGGGAGGTGGTTCTGATCCGCTCCCCCGCCTCGTCCGCCACGGCGCGGGATATGTAGATCGTCCCGGCCGGCGCGTTGGCCTCCAGCCTTGCCGCCGTGTTCACCGTATCCCCGATGGCAGTGTAGTCCATACGCTTCGCCGAGCCGATATTGCCCACCACCGCCTCGCCCACATGGACGCCGATGCCGAAGGACACCGTCCTTCCGTACCGTTTCAGGAGCTCCTGGCTGAGCGCTCTGGAGCCCTCCGCCATGTCAGCCGCAGCTTTCAGGGCGTGCATCACATAATCCTCCTGGGGCAGCGGCGCTCCCCAGAACGCCATGGCCGCATCCCCCACGAACTTGTCCAGCGTACCGCCGTTCTTCAGGATGCAGTCCGAAATCAGCGAGAGGTAACAGTTGAGGATCTCCACCACCTGGGTGGGCTTCAGGCGCTCCGACATGGGCGTGAAGCCCCGCACGTCCACAAAGAGCACCGCGATCCTGGTCAGCTTTCCGCCCAGCTCCAGCCCGCCGGTGCCTTCCCTGAGGATCTCCCTCACGATCTCCGGCGCCACATAGCGCTCAAAGGTGTTGGTTATACGGCGCTTCTCCAGAGAGGCCTGCATATAATTGAAGGCGATGCAGCCCACATAGAGCACGGTCACGCCCAGCGGAATCCAGAGCAGATGCAGCACCAGGCCCCTGTCATACATCAACCGGCAAAAGCCTGCCGAGCCGATGCAGAGCAATAGCCACAGCCCCGTGGACAGCCGCACCTTCCTCTTCCAAAAGCCCGCCAGTGCCAGGAGCAGGAGGAAGAAAAGGGCCGTTAGCTGAATCCCGTCCGGCACCTCCCGCCTGTAGTCCTCCCACAGCAGCGCCTGTATGGCGTTTGCCTGGAACTCCATGCCGTACATGGGCGCGGCGTGGTCCGCCGCAGTCAGGTAGCTGTCCTGAAGCCCTGCCGCATAGGGTCCGATCAGCACGATCTTGCCCGCGAAATAATCCGCCGGAACCTTCCCTGAGAGCACATCCGACAGGGATATGGCTTCCATATCCCCCGGCACGCCGCAGAAGGGAAGATACCAGAACCCCCTGGCATCCGCCGGGGGAAGCGTGCCCTGTTCCATGCCGTGGTACTCCCGGTACATCTCTGCGGTCTTCAGCGCCAGCGAAGGAATCCTTCTGCCGTCCTCCAGGCCGATCTCCAGCAGATGATGGCGCAGGATGCCGTCCCTGTCCAGCATGGCATTGATATGTCCCTGCTCCGCGGCTTCCCCCAGGGCTTCATATGGCGCGTCGAATGCTGTCACGGAGAAGTTGTCCAGATAATACTCCCCTGTCTCCGCCTCCGCCAGGGAACTGCCGAACACAGCCGCGCAGGCCGCCACCACATTGCCATAGCGCCCGGCCTCCTCTGCCAGACGGGCGTCCCCCGCCCCGTCGGTCTCCCCGGAATAGAGCACGTCCATGGCGATGACCGCGGGCCTGCAGGCCTCCGATTCATTCAATGCCGCCAGCGCCGCAGCCATGACCTCCCGCCCCCACTGGCTGTAAGGGCCGATATCCTCCAGGGCTTTCTGGTCGATCCCCACCAGCACGATCTCGCCGTCCGATGCGCTCCTCCTCTGATAAAAGCGGTCCGATACCGCCAGGTCGGCATGATCCAGGATGCCGGAAGCCATCAAGGCCGTGACCAGGCCGGCGGCCAGCACCATGATCAAAAATTTCCTGTATTTTCCCATTCCCATAAGCCCCCTGCGTGATATCCTTTGTCGGTCAGGACTCGAAATGCTCAGTCATCACATATTCGTCCACATACGCGCCATCCGCATAGAGCCGAATGACCACATTTCCATCTTCTCCCGTGGATACGCCCAGAAGGATTTCCTCCTCCGTATCCGTGATGATTCTGTAGACATTCGTCCTCACGTTTACGATCGGGCCGCTGTACGCGCCTTCGGCGACGCCTATCTCCCCTTCGTCCCCTTCATCCGTATATATGCTCAGGGCCAGCGCCGCTCCGCCGGCAGACGGACTGTAGGAACCTGCCAGGGCGGATTCCTCTATGGGGTTCTCGTCCACGGGCATCTCCGGCGGCTCATTCCCCCCGGCTTCCTCCCCTTCCGGCGCTTCCGTGCCCTCCGCCGCGGGTTCTTCCGATTCCGGATTTACGGTTTCCAGCTCCCGGGCCTCCAATGTCCCGTCTTCCGGCCCCTCCTCCGGCGCTGCCTCCACCACAGCATCCTCAGGCAGCTCTTCCTCCTCCACATAGGCGGGGATGTCCTCCTCTTCCAGAGGCTCCACCGTAATCTCCCCCATCCCGTCCCGGACGGTGAGCTCCGCCTTCTCACCAGCCGTCACAAGGCCCAGCGGCTCCCTGTCCTCTCCTGACGCCAGAAGACATTCCACAGTCCCCTCCAGGATGCATACCTTCATACGGTCCTCTCCCACAACTTCGATGAAGCCGCAGGTCCCCCGGATGCCCACCACCATGGTGGAGGTGCGGATCTCCAGCGATTCCTCCTCTGTCAGGGGCTCCTTTATGTGGAAAAACAGGCCGCCGCGGTGGACGAGGATCTCCAGCCTCCCTTCCTTTTTCAGAATCTCCACTTCCGTCCCTTCATCCATCTTCGTCAGCTTCACGCTGTCCAGGTCGATCCATGCGTAGCTGTCCTCCCGGGTGTCCACCCGATATCCGGAGTACAGGCCCAACTGCTCCCTCACTTCCACGGCCCTGCCCCCGGCGTCGGCGACTCCCACCTCTCCCCGGGCCTTCGCCAAGTGCATGGTGGCCGCCGTGTTTCCCTGTCCGCAGGCAGTGAACAGCAATGCCGCCGCAATGGCAATGGCTCTACCGCAGCATCTCTTCTTCATTCCCTCTTCCCCTCGCCCTGTTTCCGTCTGTTTTGTCTTCATCCAGCACCCCAGCGGCTTACACTGCTTAACGATTTCACTTGCCGTGAAACCAGACTGCATAACGCCGACTGGTTCAAGCGCATGATTGCTTTAGGCAGTACTCAGCGTTATGCAGTATAATCCCTGCGCAATCCACACGCGGGAATTGATGCCGACGCACTAATACACATAGGGCTCCCGGCCCGTAATCTCCTCGTAGCACTCCAGTATGCCGTCCAAGGGAACGCACCAGAACCGCACGGGATCCACGGAATAGGCGAACGCCATGCCCACCAGGTTCCCGTATCCGTCCAGCACCGCGGAGCCGGAATCCCCGTGCACCAGCTCGATGGTCACCTCCGTGTGTTCCCTCTGGTCGTACCAGTCGAAGTCCTGCTTTATCTTGATCAGGTTCCCTGTGGTCTTATGTATCAGGCCGCCCTCTTTGTCGATCCGCTCCAGCGCCAGCTCGATGTCCTGGTCGTCCAGGCCCTCCCAGTAGGTCCTGTCGATGTGCACTGTCATCAGCCGCTCCAGCAGCTCCTCCGGCACGTCCTCCCTGTCCACCCTGGCTACGCCCACATCGTAGGCCTCGCTGATTCCCACCTGCTTCCCGGGCAGCTTGGTGCCATCGTAAAAGTAGATGTCCCAGTCCTCGTACTTCTCCACCACATGGCTGTTGGTGCAGATATAGACGGCGTCCTCCGCGATCTCCACGATATAGCCGGAGCCGGAGCTGTACCCGCCCCTGCCCAGGCCGTGGTAGAGATGCACCAGCGCCGGGCGCATGTACTCCAGCGTCCCCTCCATGTCCTCGCGCTCAGAGACGCCTCCATCATAGATATTGGGCGCTCCCAGTATGCAGTCGGAGCGGTAGTCGATCATGCGCTTCCCTATGAGCTCCTGGATATCGTCCGGGGAGGCCACCATCACCAGCGTCTCCTCCACAGTCTCCAGGCCGTAGCTGTCCTCGGCCACATAGCGGAGGGTATAGCTGCCCGCCTGGTCCAGCTCCACATCGGAATCGTCTATCCGTATAGTTTCTGTCAGATTTCCGTCCACGTCGTCGCTGGCCGCCACCGCCTCCCGGTAGTCCGGCCGGCTTCCGGGGACGAGATAGAAATCGCGGATTCCCGTGAGGGAAGGCGGCGTGTCCACGATGACCCGCAGCTCCCCGGAGGCCTGGTTCCCGGCCCGGTCCCTGGCGCCGATCTCCAGCGTGTATTCCCCTGTTCTGTCGAAGCGGATCTCCTCCAGGGCATCCCCCTCCTCCAGGAAGAAGCTTTCCGCCTCCCTGTCCGCGTCCCTCAGGCCCGCGATCACATCCTCTGTGGCATAGTCCCTTTCCGTGGCCAGATAGACCTGGTCATCCCTCCACAGAATTTCCGGCGGCACCGTGTCCTGAATGACGATCCGGTAGACGAACTGCTTCCTTCCGTGGTGCACCACCGCTTCATAGGTGCCCGTCTCCGTCTCGTCCACCTCCGACAGGTCCAGCTCGCCCAGATGGACGGACCAGTCCGTGCCGGTGAGATAGTCCGCGATGTCCCGGCTCACCGCGTCCCCGTATTCGTATGTCTTCTCAGCAAATGCCGGTTCCACCCGATAGATATGGAAATAAAAATACAGCCCTCCTGCTGCCAGCAGGAACAGAGCCGCCAGAAAGACAGCCTTTCCGCGGCCCCTGCCCTTCACGTCCTCGCTCCTCAACCTTCTCTTCCCCATCCTTCGTCCATCCTGCCCCGAACCCTCGGGGACCTCTTTCCTAAACTCCCATGCAACCAGCCGCACCACCTTACAGAAAAGTCTGAGAGTTTAGGTAAGCGCAAAAACACTCGCGGTGCTAGAATGGCATAGGGACTTTTATAGTAATAAGAGTAACATTCAGGGACGTTTTTGTCAACGGCATGAGCGGCCCCGCTGTGAAGGCTGCGGGAACGGCATTTCCGGCGAAAGGGGCACAGAACCGGAAGCTCTGACATACCATATTGCAGGAAAAGAATATATGCGGAGGTTTTCACATGGAGCCAAACAGGAACCACATGTCCAACGACTGCGATATGTCCGGCATAAAGCCCGCCATGCTGGAGCTGCGCTATCCGCCCGTACAGGTGGAGCGCCGGAATCCGGAGTATGCCGGCATCCTTGCCTTCGACTACTGCGGCCCGGTATCCGAGCTGTCGGCCATCACCCAATATATCAATAACGAGAACCGGCTGTGCCTGACCGCCTGCCCCCTTGCAAGGACGCTTCTGGGCATCGCCCTGGCGGAGATGATGCACCTCCAGAAGCTTGGCGAGCTGATCCAGCTCCTGGGCGGCGAGGTCAGCTTTTCCGCAAGGCAGCCGGACGGCAGGCAGCTGCTGTGGACGCCGGACTATCTGTCGCTGTCCAGGGACACCAGGCGGATGCTCTGCGCGGACATAGAAGCCGAACGGGACGCCATCGCCCAGTACGAGGCGCATATGCGGAAGATAAAGGATGAATGCGTGAACGCAGTGCTGCGGAGAATCGTCCGGGACGAGGAGTACCATATCGTGCTGCTCCGGGGGCTGATGGAGGAGCTGTAGGGTTTCCCCGATGAATGTCTTGTGCTTTGGCCGTCCCCATGCTACAATAGAACCCATCGAACAGAGGCAGGCCATAGCCTGCGGGCGCCAACGGGGAAGAAGGCGCAGCGCCGGTAGAAGACCGGTATACCGGTGCATGGCATCATGGCTTGGCTGAGGAGGGCTATTATGGGACACGGAATCTGCTATCTGGTGGGGGCTGGGAAGAATACGGGACTTGACTTCGCCCCGAAAGAAGACGACTTTGTAATCGCCGTTGACGGCGGGCTGCGCTACCTGGAGGAAGCCTCCATCCCGCCCGACCTGATCGTCGGGGATTTCGACACGCTGGGATACTGCCCGGAGGGCCCAAATGTCATCCGCCTCGACACCATGAAGGACGACACGGACACCCTTGCCGCCCTCCGTGAGGGCATCCGCAGGGGGTATTCCGTATTCCACTTCTACGCGGGCACCGGCGGCCGCATGGACCACACCATCGCCAATATCCAGCTGCTGGCCTTCCTGTCCGGGGAGGGCAGGCAGGGCTTCCTCCACGGCGGGGATGTGGTGCTGACGGCCATTACCGACGGGACGCTCCTCCTGCCGCCCAGGAAAGGGGGATACCTGTCCGTGTTCTCCTACTCCGACCGGGCGGAGGGCGTATTCCTGCGGGGGCTGAAATACGAATTGAGGGACGCCTGTCTGAACAGCGGCTTTCCGCTGGGCACCAGCAATGAGTTCATCGGCAGGGAGAGCTCCATATCCGTCAGGGAGGGGACATTGCTGGTGGTGCTTCCCGGGGATGCGGCGGGGCTGGTGCGGCGCGCTCAGTGATGTGGCGGGGTTCAGGGTTCCAGTCCTGGAATCGGGGTGCGGCCGCCTGTTCCGGGTTTTTCTACTTCTGACCATTCTGAAACACTTTTGTCCCTCTGTAGACCGCACGGAAAAGCTTCTCTATTTCCACACATTTCCTGGCCACTTTACCTGCTGCGGGTTTCTGTCCAGTCGTTTCAGCTCTATCTCCAGCCTTGCCGTCTTCGCTTGTGTTTTTCTCCTATCCATGTTCATGTTCTACAAATTTCTCCTGAAAGTCTTCCGGCAATTCTCTCACAATATAAGCCAGGAGACGATACCTAACACTCTCTGCCTGAAACGTTCGTCCTAATATCTGTTTTTCTATAATTCCCTTTATCATATTTGCACATACATCATCCAAACTTTCCCGGGAAATCACAAACAGATATATAAGTTCCGGCATCCCCACACCTTCTCCGTCCAAAATGGATGCCCATGCCGTTGTCCGTCCGTAGACAAAATATAGTAAGAAACCTCTGTATTGCTTATAAATTCTTTATTTATACTGCTTAACGATTTCACCTGCCGTGAAACCAGACTGCATAACGCTGACTGGTTCAATCGCATGATTGCAATGGGCAGTATTCGGCGTTATGCAGTATATCTTTACGCCATATAAGCCGCAACAAAAAACCATTAGTCTGCGCCAACGCCAGCAATGCTCCCTCTTTGCTCCATGCCCATCAGTATATCCCGGCAGGCATACAACCTATAAAAATTTTATCACAACCGCTTCAGGTGCAATGTCCGTATCAAGCGCAACTGCTTTACGCTTCTAAAGAATTCTGATTTAGCAGAAATTCATACAATCCGATATACACAATACCCTCCTCATCTGTCCACGGTTTAGCGTGTGTTTTTGATATAATGATTTTTTTAAAGAAATCCTTTGTATTCTTTAACGGTCTAAGCTCCGTTGTCATTTTATCAGGGTCGCTTACGGACAAAGCGGATTGAATATAGTATCTTTTTGCTCCCCTATTTACAACAAAGTCTATCTCGCATTGTTTTTTTGTTCTCTTGCCTTCCTTGCTTTCCACTACTTCAACAACGCCGACATCTACAGAGCAGCCACGACAGATTAACTCATTATAAATGATGTTTTCCATTATATGAGTTTCTTCCTGCTGCCTGAAATTAAGCCTTGCATTGCGTAGTCCAACGTCAGTACAGTAGTATTTAAGGGGATATTCAAAATACTTTTTACCTTTTACATCATATCGCTTTGCCTCATGAAACAAAAATGATGTGGTCAAATATTCCAAATATTTTGAGATTGTGCTTGTAGAAACCTTGATGCTCTTTACCGTACCCAATGTATCAGCTATCTTTTTAGCGTTTGTCAGAGATCCAACAGAAGAACACAAGTCATCCGTCAACTCTTTCAGTACATCAGGGAGCTTAACAGCATACCGCTCACTTATATCCTTGAAATATACTTCTGAAAACAGGTTTTTCAGATAGCTTACTTTTTCTTCCTCGCGCTTGAATGAAATTAACTGCGGCATTCCTCCATAAAGAGCATAATCCTCATAGGCTTCCGATTTATCCCCGCCGACAAAATCGTAATATTCCTTAAATGACAAAGGAAATACCTGAACCTGGTCGCCCCTGCCTCTAAACGCTGTCATCACGTCCCCCGAGAGCAGCTTGGAATTACTTCCGGTAACATAAATATCTACATTGCGAAGGCGCATTAACCCATTTAAAACATGATAGAGCTTAATATCTTCCGGATTTTCAAGTTCTTGCTTTGTAATAGCGTACTGCACTTCATCTATAAGGATATAATACATTTCCTTGTTCACGATTTTGGAGCGAATGAATTTTGAAAGTTCATCAGGATTGCGATACTGTTCGCAAGTATCATCATCAAGAGCAATTGAAATAATTTGTTCTTCTTTCACACCATTTTCAATAAGATAATCGCGGAAAAGGTAAAACAGCAGATAACTCTTTCCGCATCTTCTAATTCCAGTGATAACCTTAATCAGTCCGTTATCCCTTTTATCAATCAATCGGTTCAAATAATTGTTTCGATTTATAAGCCTTTCCATAGCGATTCCCTCCAAACAATAGAATCCACGCTTCGCGTGTCTTCTATTGTCATAAATTAAAACTTACGGTATTTTTCTCATAAGTTTTAAATACATGATAGCATTCCCATTTTTCAAAGTCAATATGCAAAATAAAACTTGAGAGAATATTCCCCCAAGTTTTATTTTGCTTCGCCGAAATTATCCTGTTTGTCACAAAAATCTGATGTTGTCTAATGAAAATGTCTACAAGGACTGATGATTCTCAGCACCACCCCATCATCTTCCCAATCCAATAAACCACCCCCAACACCCAACTGGAAAATATCCCATACAGAATCACCGGCCCCGCAATCGTAAAAATCTTGCACCCAATCCCGAACACCTGCCCCTCCGCCTTGTACTCGATGGCCGGAGCCGCCACGGAGTTGGCGAAGCCCGTGATGGGCACCAGTGCTCCCGCGCCGCCCCATTTCGCGATCTTCGAAAAGACGCCGAATCCGGTAAGGATTACCGACAGCAGCACCAGCAGCAGCGAGCACCAGCTCCCCGCAGTCTGCTTGTCCAGCCCCAGGCTCCCCGCGTAGTTCAGGATGCCCTGGCCGATGCAGCATATGATGCCCCCCGTGATGAAAGCGTGCAGCATCTGACTCCACAGGCTGTGGGTGGGGGTCACCGCCTTGACATACTGCTCATAGGCCTTCTGCTGCTCTTTCTGCCTCTCCTGCTCTTCTTTCTCTCTGCTCATCTCTTCCATGTTCTCCCTCGCTTCTCTGCTGAACCTAAAAAAACTATTCCTTCTCTATCCCCTCTCGCCCGGCGGTGGCGATGAGGGCCTTGTCCACGTCCTCCTCATAGTTGCGCATGGCCACCTCTATGGGCGTGGGATCCTTTGTGATGCGTCTGCCCCCCACATGGTTGAAGAACAGGATGATGCCCGCCGCCAGTCCCACGGAATAGGACACCTCCAGGGTGTTCAGCCCCTGCGGCTCCCTGTCCATCACCATGCGGTAGATCTCCGTGAACACATCGTTGATGCCTACATCATTGTGGTACGCCATGATGGTGAACGCGGTGCCGAAGAAGCTCACCAGGCACACCAGCGCGCATTTCGCCCACTGCTGCCAGCCCTTGTGCCTGTCCACGTCCACCTGCTCCACCAGCACGTCCGGCTCCCCCACGATCTGTACGGTGATGTTAGGGCAGGCCTCCTCCATGAGCTTCACCAGGTACAGGGAGCTGACGACGCAGCGCTTTGGCTCCCCGCTGCCGAAATGGTGCACCTTCAGGGCCTTCAGCTTTGCGGATACGGTGGAATCCATGCAGCGCAGGGTCCCCACGTCCGACAGGAACACGTCCTGGGACTGCACCTCCACATTTCTGTCGCATTTCAGGTATACCGTCACATTTGCCATTTGGAATCTCGCTTTCTCCAGTCTCCTGGCATGGGCCTCCTTCCGCTCCTGGAATTCCCTGTTGCCCGCTGGCCCTCCCCAGACGATGCCGGACTGGCCCTTTTTCACGCTGTGCGCCCCGCGGCAACACATCGCCCGGGCCGCATGCCGCACATTCGTTTTTTCAGATATAGTATGCCGTCAGGCCGTCCTGTGCAGCTCTGTGAAAAAATAGAGCAGGGAGCCGCATATCTTCCCCGCCGCCATGCTTATGATGGCCAGCCCCAGGCCGTGCCGGAAGGAGACGCGGCGGGTCAGGATGGGGATGCTGTCCAGCATCTCCGCGATGGCCAGCGCCAGGCATCCCACGAACATCCCGGCGAACAGGCCGAACACAGCCTGGAAGCCCACCCCCAGGGCGTCCAGCACCGCCCCATGCTGGGGGGCGCGCTGCAGCCACCAGGCATGGAACCGGCAGTACCTGGAAAAGACGCTGAGCACGCAGCCCGTCAGCGTACCGAATACCACCATCTCCTCATATATCAGCACATACTCCGCCGTGTGGGTCTTCCCCGCGAACCGGGGCACCAGCCCCACTGCCGCCAGGACGGTGAACACCCCCGCCGCTGCCAGCAGCCCGTAGCTTCCCCCTGCCAAAATCAGAAAAAAATTCCGCATCATCCTATCAGCTTTCCTTTCAGGTTTCCCGATTAGTATGATGCGGAATCAAAAAAATTATTCTTTGCACGCTTTTCCAACATTTGGTGCCAGACCGGAAAATGCTACCACAGAGGCTCAAAGCTGATATTCAGATCCACCTCCGCCTGAATCCCCTGCACCCTTCCCGACTGGGAATACTGCCATATCTTATGCGCATAAGGATAGTAGAAATCCTCCCTGTACGCCGCGAACCATTTGTCATACCCCTCCAGGGCGCCCAGCTCCAGCATCATGATGCCCATCTCCGTATTGTAGTACAGCATGGGCCTGTGGCCCGCGTTCTCGATGGTCTGGCAGAATATCTGGGTCAGCCTGGTGCGCTCCTCCACGGAGAGGGCGTTCATCCTGCCCTCCCCACCCGTGACCTTCTCCACGTCGAACACGATGGGGCATTCCATGTTGTAGGGGGCAATCTTCTCCAGCACCAGGTTGGCCTCCTCCACCACTTCCTCCTCTGTGATGGCCTGGCTGTAGATGTAGGCCCCCACCTTGATGCCCGCCGCCTGGGCCCCCTGGACATTGGCGTCGAAATTCGCGTCCTCCACCAGCTTTCCGGTGCCGTACCCTCTATAGGCCGCCCGTATGAAGGCGAACTCCACCCCGTCCTGGGCCACCAGGCTCCAGTCGATGTCCCCCTGGAATTCGGATACATCGATGCCCTTGTGGGAGAC
The DNA here is from genome assembly GCF_948601915.1 of uncultured Acetatifactor sp. NCBI lineage: Bacteria > Bacillati > Bacillota > Clostridia > Lachnospirales > Lachnospiraceae > Acetatifactor > uncultured Acetatifactor sp. The sequence goes on from NZ_CAPDXS010000049.1 coordinate 15,448, forward strand.
CACCTGGCCGTCCTGCAGATACTGGTATTCCCCGGTCTCCAGAATCTGCAGGTTCGCGTCCTGAAAACCGTGCTGCTTTAAGCTGTAATCGATGGGGACGATGTGGTACTGCCCGCCGCTGTATACGATCATGTCATTGGGGTACAGAGGCCGCAGGGCCTCCAGCACCGAATCCCCGTCGTTGAGCCTGGTGCGGATGCCCTCCAGCACCTCCGTGGCAGCCTGCTGCCTGGCATCCGTCACCTGGGCCTCCACCTCCTCCGGGGAAAGCCCCACGGAGCCCGAGAGCACGCCGACTATATTTCCGTCTTCGTCCACCACGTTCCCCTCCGCGTCCACGCTGACAATGCCGCTTCCGTCCACCACGTCCCCTCCGGAAGCGGCGGCGGCCTCCGCCATCCGGTCCCTGATCCACACAAAGAGGGAGGCCGCCGAGAACATCACGGCCACCATCGCCACCAGGCATACCAGCATGGCGATGATCCGGCGGCGCACCCCCCTTCTCATATACCTCCTGCCTCTATCCAAATCCCTGCGCCTCATCCCGTCTCTCATACCGCTCCTCTCCTGCCGGAACAATCCCGCCACAATTGCGGCTCATCCGCCTATCCTCATTCCTGGCTTCCCGTGATGCCCTGTCGGCATCTATGGCAGAAAGCATCCTCGCTCACACCTTCCATAGTAAACGAATTATGGCCGGAAGAAAAGGGCTTTTTTGCGATTTCATAAATTTTACAGAATTTTATACTGCACACCGGTTAAATCTGCAGTGCAACCCGACTGCAGACGCCAGCCAAGCACTTTCCCGGAGACACTACTGTAAATCCTGGCGGTCTGCAGTATAAAGTTCAGCGGGCCTTTTCCCGCAGGTTCAGCAGAATCCTCTTCTCCATGCGGCTGACCTGCACCTGGCTGACTCCCAGCCTGGCGGCAATCTCCGTCTGGGTCTTGTCCTGGAAATACCGCATGTATATCAGCTCCCTGTCCCCGGGATTCAGGCTGTCCAGAAGCTGCCCCAGCAGCATGTGGTTGAGCACCTCTTCCTTCTCCGCGTCCTCCCCGCCGCAGCCGCCTGCCACGCTGCTGCCCAAGCTGCCCTCTCCGCCCCGCACCACCTTATCCACCAGGTAGACCTCGCTGCCATCGTCCTGGTAGACCGCGGCGTAGATGGACTCCACCGAAGTGTCGGCCTCCATGGCCAGAACCACGTCCTCCACGGAGAGCCCCGCCGCCTCCGCCAGCTCCTCCACCGCGGGCTCCCGGCCCATGTCGGCCTGGAGCCTCTGCCTGGCCAGCCTTACCTTCAGCCCGTTCTCCTTGATGGTCCTGGATACCTTCACCGGCCCGTCGTCCCGCAGGAACCGCTTGATTTCCCCTGTGATCATGGGCACGGCGTAGGTGGAGAATTTCAGCCCCAGCTCCAGATTGAACTTGTCTATGGCCTTCATGAGCCCGATGACCCCTATCTGGAAGAGATCCTCCAGGTCGTGCCCTCTGCCCGCGAACCTCCTCACGATATGGCGCACCAGCCCCAGGTTGCTCTCTATCAGTACCTCTCTCGCCTCGCTTTCTCCCGCCTGTGACCTGGCAATCAGCACTGATGTTCTATCCATCCGCCCACTCCTATTTTCTTGATCATGCGGACTTTTGTCCCCTGCCCCGGAGCGCTCTCCACCTCCAGGTCGTCCATGAACGCCTCCATGAACGCAAATCCCATGCCGGAGCGCTCCAGCTCCGGCTTGGAGGTGTACAGAGGCTCCATGGCCCGCTCCACGTCCTGGATTCCTTTTCCGCTGTCGATCACCTCTATATACAGGATATTCTTCTCCAGCGCGCAGCATACCCTCACCTTGCCCGGATTCGGCTTATGTATCCCATTGTCCTCCTCCCCGCCGGGTCTGCCGTAGCCCTGCAGGTTCTCATAGCCGTGTATGATGGAGTTGGTCACCGCCTCCGACACGGCCGTCTTGATATCCGCCATCTCCTCCAGGGTGGGGTTGAGATGGGCGATGAACGCCGCCACCGCCACCCGGGCGAATCCCTCGTTGTCCGACAGGGCGTCAAAGATAATCTCCATTTCATTCCTCATGATTCCAGTACCTCCACTATTTTATTCAATCCTGACAGCCGGAAGATCCTCTCTATCTGCCTGTCCACATGGACGGCGTAGACCCTGCCGCCGAAGCAGGATATCTTGCGGTAGCGCCCCATGATGATGCCTATCCCGGAGGAGTCCATGAACTTCGTCCTCCCGAAATCGAACACCACGTCCCGCACGTCCTCCCTGACCAGATACCTGTCCGCGCATTCGCAGATGAACCCCGCCCCGTGGTGGTCGATCTCCTCCGGCAGCTGAATCAGAAGGCAGTTGTCTATGACCTGAAAATCCTCTGTAGCAATCTGTCCCATAACCTGCATCCTTCCTTCCCGCATTGTTTTCCTGTATAAATGTCTTCACATAAAAGCATACCAGTAAAGGCATTCGGATAAAAGCATTTGCACAAAGCGAACAAAAAAGAACCCGTATCGTCTACAGGTTCTCTTCTTTCGTACTTCCTTGCACGCTTAACCGGCGTTCAGATTATCTTTGCGGTACTTGGCCAGCCTGGCGTTCTCGGTGTCGGGGAACAGTTCTATCACCTTGTCATAGGTGGTGATGGCATTTGCCGTATCGCCGCTGGAGCGGTATGCCTCCCCCAGATGGTAGAGCGCGTCCGCGTTGGCAGCGTCATACTTCACCGCCTTGCTCAGGGTCTCCACCGCCTCCTCGTAGCGGCCGGTGTAATACTGCTGATAGCCCACCTCATAATATTCCTCGGACAGGTCCGGGCCGATGGCGGCATTCATTGACTGGTACAGTCGCTGGAAGCCCTGGGGCATGGCCGCCATGTCCACCTGGCCCGCCAGCGCCTCCAGCTGGTCGGCCGCCGCCTGCTTATCCTCCGTCTCCGTATATTCCGCGGCTATCTGGAGCAGGCTCTCCGTGACCTGTATGGTGCCGCCCGTCCCCGCGTACCCCTCGATCTCCGTGCGCAGATCCTGGACATTTCCGTTCAGTCCCTCTATCTGGCCCTCCAGCTCCTGGATCCGGGCCGTCTTGGCATCCGATTCGCTGCTGATCTTCGTGATGGTCTGCTGCTCCTCGTTCCTGACCCGGGACTGGGCCGCAGGCACAACCAGGAAATACATGGCCGCCACGCCGATGATGAGGCCGATGATCATATTCAGCACAGTGGAGAAGCCGCCGCCCCGCTTGGGCTCCCTGACGTTCAGGGGCTGGATGATGATCTCATTCTCGCTCTGGTATCTGACAGTCTCTTCCTTCCTGCGCCGCTTTACCCCCTCGTCCGGCATCAGGGCCTGCTCCACCTCTTTCAGATAGCGCAGGGTCTGGAGATTGTTCTTGTCGATCTCCATGCACTTGCGCAGCTCCCGCTCCGCCCTGTCCCACTCCTCCTGCTCCATGTACAGAAGCGCCAGAAGCTGGTGGGCCCGTATGAACCTGGGGTTCATGGACAGCACCTTCCGCAGTTGAATCACCGCCAGGTCCTTGCTGTCCTGGTTGCACAGGGCCAGCGCCCTGTTGTATTTCTTGGCCGTCTGGTTGATGGAGTCCAGCCTGGTGGAATTGGAACGCACCTTGTCGATATACTCGTCCGCAATGTTCTTCTCCGGGCTCATGTTCTTGCTGATGACCCATTCCCTGAGGGCAGTGGCCGCCTCGCCCATCTCGAAGTACACCAGCCCCAGGAGGTTCCGCGCCTTGATGTTGTTCTTGTTGAACTGGAGGCTTTGGCGCAGACAGGCCACGGCTCCGCTCAGATCCCTGACGCCGGCCTTTTCCAGGCCCTCATTATAATACATGTTGGAGACATGCATCACCTTTTTATACAGAGAGACATCGGCCCCGCAGGAGGTGCAGAAATCATGCTCCGACAGGCGGCGGCCGCAATTATAGCAAAAAATCATTTTCCTTCTTTAAACTCCTGTTCTAAATCGCCGTCCAGCTCCGTTATCTTCTTGATCAGCAGGTCGGCTATGTCCGTCAGATCCTGGCTGTAGATGGCATCCTCCACATCCTCCACTTCAAGGCTGGGATGGAATTTTTTCAGTTCATCCTCAAAATTTATCATGCTTCAAGCAACTCCTTAATCTCACCGACAAGATACAGGCTCCCCGCCACATAGATGCGCTCACCGTCCCCGCGGCTCTCCAGCAGCCTGCGGAAAGCGGCCCCGGAATCCTCATACGCCTCACAGGCGCAGTCCGGATATCCGCCGAACAGCGCCGCCAGCTCTTTTACCTCCAGCGCCCGGCTGCTGCGCATACAGGTCACGCAAATCCTACCGAACAGGCCGCTGGACGCCAGCTCCTGTATCATGCGCCTGTAATCTTTATCCCTCGCCACACCGAACAGCAGGCTCCTGGCCCCCGGATGCCCGTCCCCGGACACCGTCTCCAGAAAGGCCCGGATGCCGTCCTCATTGTGGGCGCCGTCCACATAGACCTCCGGGAGCACCTCCTCCATGCGCCCTGCCCAAAAACAGTCCGCCACACCCTTACGAATCTGCTCCGGCCCGATTCCTCCGCAGGCCCCCAGCGCCTGGATGGCCCGCACTGCAAGCGTACAGTTCTCCATCTGGTAGGCGGCGATGGTATGGATCGTAAGGGTACAATCTCTATCATACAGATTGCGTAGGCAAAAATCAATGCTTTTTCTCTTAAAATTTGAAAAAGAGTAGTCATTTTCCGACACGGAATATGCCAAAATCCCAAGTTCCTCCGCCCGTCTCTTGAAGACCTCCGTGGTCTCCTCGCAGGTGTCCCACCACACCGCCGGTACGCCCGCGCGCAGGATTCCGGCCTTCTCAAAGGCGATTTTGTCCAGGGTGTCCCCCAGGACTCCCACATGATCCAGGCCGATGTGCGTGATTACGGTCAATTCCTTTTGGTTCACCGAATTCGTGGCATCCAGCCTGCCTCCCACGCCGGTCTCCAGGATACAGAAATCCGGCTCCGCCTCCCCGAACAGCACCATGGCCATGAAGAACAGATATTCGAAGTAAGTGGGGTGGTAGGCCTCCTCCCCCCGTTCCAGGGCGTCCCAGTCCAGCATACGATAGATATGGAGGAACGCCCGCAGGAAATCCTCCTCCGTGACCATGCCCCCGTCCACCAGGAACCGCTCCCGGATGCACACCAGATGGGGCGAGGTGAACAGGGCCACCCGGTATCCCGCCGCCTCCAGGATGCTGCGCAGATAGGCGCAGACAGAGCCTTTCCCGTTGGTGCCCGCCACATGGATGATGCGCAGCTTCCGGTCCGGGTCGCCCAGCCTGTGGAGGAACCCCTGCGTCTGCGCCATGGCATGCTTGGAAGTAAAGCGCGGGATTTCATCGATGTACGCTACCGCCTGCCCATAAGTGTCAATCTCCTGTCTCTCCAAAACAGCGCCTCCTCGCTCCCTCACCGGGCTTTCCTGTCCTTCCGCGTCCCGGCCGCCCTTCTGCCTTTCAGGCATCTCCTCACGAGAACGGCACCGTACCCGGCCGCCAGCCGAAAGCCCATGGCCGCATAGGGGAACATAAAGACATAATACGGAAAAATATATCTGGCCTTGGCCTCATAGATGATGCTGAACAAAAATCCGCCGATCATGGTCACGGCCAGCGTGTGCTGCAGGATATTGCTGTCCTTCCTGACCGCCAGCAGAAAATAGCACAGCATCCCGGCATAGACGATCATCTGCCATCTGTCGCACACAGCCAGCGCCTTGAAATAATGCTCCCCGTGGAGCCCGGCCGCCAGGGATCCCCGGGCAGGCCCCCCTTCCGCCTCCGGGCTTTCCGCGTTGAAGTACAGCGCCTGGTACAGGGGCTCGTTCCACTGGGACAGCAGCTTTTGTTTGAAGAAGAGCTCCGCGTATTCCCGGTCGTCCCCGAAAGCCCTGAGCCTCTCCTCCAGATCCTGCTCCGCGTATTTCGCCATGGCCCTCTTGTCGCCCTCCACCACCCGGAAATACAGCTCCTTCGGGTAGTCGTTGTACCATCCGTATCTCCCGTAATTCTCCATCATCCCCATGGTCACCCAGGCGATGATGGGAAGCCCGTCGTCATGCTCGATGCCGGAACGGATTTCATACATCTTATAGATGGCCTCATAGGAGCCGTAGGAGAGCGCAAGGGCCAGAAGGAACGTGATTAAAATCCGTCTGTCCCTGTGCAGAAGGGCATGCAGCAGGACGGTGAGCCCCGCCGCCACCAGCAGGATCAGGGAATTCTTCCGCACCAGCATGGCCAGGGCCAGGGAAAGCGCCAGTATCGCCAGATGCCGCTTCCTGTGCTCCGCCAGATAGCGCAGCAGCATCCACTCAGCCAGCAGGGCGAAGAAAATGCTGGGGATGTCCCCATACACCCAGGGCGTATAGAAAATCAGCGGCAGGCACCCAATCATCAGGATGTCATAGGCCAGCAGGGCCGCCGTGCTCCTGGTCATCTCGGCCAGCACCCGGTAGCCCAGATAGACGCTGCCCACCGCCAGGATAAGGTTCAGTATCTGGAACGCGCGGTAATTGTACGCGCCCGCCACCCGAAACAGCAGCTCGCAGAACGCCGTCAGCCCCAGTTGATAGGGGTGCATGGCAAAATAGGCCCCCGTGTCCAGGAAGCCGTAATCCCCTTCTATGAAGTAGGACGCGCCGCCGTAGATGAACGCCTGGTCCCCCACGGGCACATGGGCCGAGGAGCTCAGCCACCATATCCCCGCCCCGGCGATCCACAGAAGGGTCGCCGCCAGCGCCCACCGGCGCAGGACGGCCTGCCGTCTGCTGTCCATATATTTTTCCACCAGCAGCAGCCCGGCCATGATGCCCGCGGCCACCGCCAGCCCCATCAGGTTCCTGCTGCCGGAGTCCCGCACGTCCACCGGCAGCTCCCTGCCGCCGGGCAGCATATACTGCGTGTACCAGAAAGAATACCACGCCAGAAGCAGGAATATGGCGCTGCCCACCACCCGCACCACCAGATTTCCGGCAAAATACAGATACCGAACCGCCTTTCTCCCGTTTTGCTCCATATCTTCCATTCTCCTGTCCTCAGCAGGCCGCCCTCCGGAAAACCCCTGACGGGGGAAATCTCCTGTCAGGGGGCTTATCCGGAACGGTACTGCCCCCGGCCTACTCGCCCTGCAGCTGTGAAAGCCGCAGCTCCACCTGCTCCATCATCTGGGTATATTTCGACAGCTTCTCCCGCTCCTGGGCTATCTTCTCCTCCGGGGCTTTGGACAGGAACCGCTCATTGGACAGCATGCCGTTCACCCGGGCCAGCTCTCCCTCCAGCCGCTTCTTCTCCTTGTTCAGGCGCTCGACCTCCTGGGCCACGTCCACCAGCTCCGCGAAGGGGATGTACAGCGTAGCCCCGGGAATCACCACGGACACCGCGTCCTTGACGATACCCTCCATCTGCGCATTGACATCCTGTCCGTTTTCCGTGAACGTTTTTTCGCCTTCTCCTGCTTTCAGAACCATCCTCACCTCGTTGGCATATGCCAGGGAGGCGAAGAAAAGCCTGCCCTCCGTAAAGGTGCGGATGATGTCCTCCCTGTCGCTGACCACGTAGATGCTGGTCTTGCGGCTGGGCGGCACGTTGCTGTCGTTGCGGATATTGCGCACGGCCCGCACGGCCTGCTTGATGATTTCGATGTCCTTCTCCTCCTTGGGGAAGCTTCTGTCCTCCCTGTACAGGGGCCATCTGCTGATGACGATGGACTCCTCCAGGGAAGAATCCCCGGCCATATCCCGCAGGGTGCAGAAGATCTCCTCGGAGATGAACGGCATGTAGGGATGCAGGAGCTTCAGGGCATCGGTCAGCACGGTCTTCAAGGTCCACAGCGCCGCGTTCTGGCTGGCTGCGTCGTCCGTATTGTACAGACGGGGCTTCACCATCTCGATGTACCAGTCGCAGAATTCGTCCCAGAGATAGTCCACCACCTTCTGCACGGCGATGCCCAGCTCGTAGTTCTCCATGTTGGCTGTGACGTCCTTTATCAGGGTGTTCAGCCTGGACAGTATCCATCTGTCCACGGGCTGCAGGGTCTCCGCAGGGGCTTCCGTCACGTTTTTGCCGTTCATGTTCATCATGATGAACCGGGAGGCGTTCCACACCTTGTTGGCGAAATTCCGGCTGTTCTCCATCCTCTCGTAGTAGAAGCGCATGTCGTTGCCCGGTGCGTTGCCCGTGATCAGGGTCAGCCGCAGGGCGTCCGCGCCGTACTGGTCGATCAGCTCCAGCGGGTCTATGCCATTGCCCAGGGATTTGGACATCTTCCGGCCCTGGCTGTCCCGGATCAGCCCGTGGAAGAGCACGGTATGGAAGGGCTTCTCCCCCATCTGCTCGTAGCCGGAGAAGATCATCCGGATGACCCAGAAGAAGATGATGTCATAGCCTGTCACCAGCACATCCGTGGGATAGAAATACTTCAGGTCCTCCGTCTCATCCGGCCACCCCAGGGTCTCGAAAGGCCACAGCGCCGAGGAGAACCAGGTGTCCAGCACGTCGGGATCCTGGGTGAAATGCTTTCCGCCGCACTTCGGGCAGGCATCCGGCGCATTCCGCGACACCACCACTTCCCCGCATTCGTCGCAGTAGTAGGCGGGGATCCTGTGGCCCCACCAGAGCTGCCTGCTGATGCACCAGTCCCGGATATTGTCCGTCCAGTTGAAATAGGTCTTCTCCATGCGCTCAGGAACCAGGCGGATCTCGCCCTTCTTCACCGCCTCCACGGCAGGCTTTATCAGCTCCTCCATCTTCACGAACCACTGCTCCTTCACCAGAGGCTCTATGGTGGTGCCGCAGCGGTCATGGGTGCCTACATTGTGGGAATAGTCCTCTATTTTCACCAGCAGACCCAGCTCTTCCAGCTCCTTCACGATCGCCTTTCTGGCCTCATAGCGCTCCATGCCGGCGAACCTCCCGCCGTTCTCATTGATGGTGGCATCGTCGTTCATCACATTGATCACAGGCAGGTCATGGCGCTTGCCCACCTCGAAGTCATTGGGGTCGTGGGCGGGGGTGATCTTCACCACGCCGGTGCCGAACTCCCTGTCCACATAGGTGTCCGTGACCACGGGAATCACCCGGTCCATCAAAGGCAGCATGACGCTCTTCCCGATCAGATGGGCATACCGCTCGTCCTCCGGGTGGATGGCCACAGCCGTGTCCCCCAGCATGGTCTCGGGGCGAGTGGTGGCGAAGGTCAGGAATTCCGTATCGCTGGGGGTGCCGTCCTCCTGCATCACCGGATACTTGATATGCCACAGATGGCCTGCCTGCTCCTCGTACTCCACCTCCGCGTCGGAGATGGAGGTATTGCAGACAGGGCACCAGTTGATGATCCGGGCCCCCTTGTAGATATAGCCTTTCTCGTGCATCTTCACGAAGACTTCCGTCACGGCCCGGTTGCACCCGTCGTCCATGGTGAACCGCTCCCTGTCCCAGTCGCAGGAGGAGCCCATCTTCTTAAGCTGGGAAATGATGCGGCCGCCGTACTCCCGCTTCCAGTCCCAGGCCCGCTCCAGGAACTTTTCCCGGCCCAGGTCGTACTTGTCGATTCCCTCCTCCTTCAGCTTCTCGATGATCTTCACCTCCGTGGAGATGGCGGCATGATCCGTGCCCGGCTGCCAGAGGGCATTGTAGCCCTGCATGCGCTTGAACCGGATCAGGATGTCCTGCATGGTATTGTCCAGGGCGTGGCCCATGTGGAGCTGCCCTGTGATGTTCGGCGGGGGAATCACGATGGTGAAGGGTTTCCTGTCGTAGTCCACCTCCGCGCGGAAATACTTCCTGTCCAGCCATTTTTGATACAGCCTGTCCTCCAGCCCTCTGGGGTCGTAGGTCTTTGCCAGTTCCGTGGAATGCCTTTCTTCCATGGAATGCTTTTCTTCCGTGGAATGCCTTTCTTCCATGCTCATAAGCTTCTCCTTTCTGCGCTGCGGCGCCGCCCTGGTTCACGGGAATGCCCTTCTTCCATACCGTCCAAAGGCCCGATCCCTGAAAGCAAAAAAGCCCTCTGCCGACTCTCGTCAGCAAAGGGCGTCATCAACGCGGTACCACCTTTGTTCACAGCGGGGCGCACTCGCGTCCACACTGCCTCAAGCGACTTCTACTAAAGTCCTATCCTGTAACGGGGATAATGCGTGAGGCCCTACTTTCCCTGGCATATCGTTCTTGCGCAGACATTTCTCAGACCCCCGGCTTGGAAGCTACCTTCCGCATCCCTATCCTCTAAGCCGCCTCGCAGCATCCGACCTCCGGATGGCGGCCCTCTCTGGCAAGGGGAAATGCGTACTCCTCTTCGTCATCGCCTTTTCCTTTTCCATACTATAAGCCATCAGACAGGTTTTGTCAAGGACTTTCGAACCACCTATCTCACCCTTTTGTACACTCCGTTCCTGAGAATCAGAAATCCGGAGGCAACGCTACCCCCTAAGGCTCCAGCCGCCTTGTACCGTCGATAGGGGTCCTGTGGATTTAGATTCATCAATGCTGTATATGCCTTCGCAATGGACATCGAACACCCTTTAGCTTGAAAAACCTGCAATACCATATTATATGTCTCCTCTCATTATTTTATTAAATCTAGCATCTGCCCTGCTCAGCACCCGGACATGAGCAGAAAATTCCCGGCCGCAAAAGGAATACCCCCCCACAGAGCAGACGCTGTTTAATATTCACTGGGATATAGAATAGTGGTTACGCTCCTATCCCCTTCGGTTATAATCCAAATCGTTTCGTCCGTTTTGGGGAAAGTGTAAACTGAATACAAGCTGCCTTCCCCACTCTCCAAAGCCTCATCACTTCTTATTCGGCCTTCCTCGGTCTTCTCGCCCCAGTCTCCATTCAAATGCCGTCTTAAGGACATTTCGCAGAACTCCTCGAATGCCTTATCCTCTTTGGCTCTATCTGCCACACCTTTGGTAGCAACTATGCGCCCAGGACTAAACTTTTCCTTCATAATTTTTCTCCTTTCATCTTTTTTCTTTCTGCACTTTATATGTTCTTTGCGCTTTGTTATGTCCTAATTATATGCGCATTCAGACTCCCTGTCAATACTCATTTTGCAAATTGCCATGTTCTTTGCATTTTATCATACACTTCATATCCTGAAGTGTAATACATATTCATCCCCTTGTCAATAGCTATTTCTCAAATTATCATTATCTTTTATAGCAAAAAGCACTCAACCGAAGCCGAGTGCCGACAAGCAATCCATATAGAAAACTCCTCATCCTAACTTACAGCAGACAATTGTCCTCAAAAATTTTGATGATACCGGAACGCGCATTGGAAATATTTACTGGCAAAACCTCTTCTGTCAACAGCTTATATGCATATTCCATCATCACCTTTGCCAACTGTTTGTCAGATACCTCCTTCACCGGAGGTCTGCCGTTTAAGTTGCGGGCGCATATCAGAAGGATATCTATGACCTGCGCCGGGAACAGCGACCTTCCAGTCTCCTTATCAAGCAGCTTCTTCAAATCTGCCAGTTTATCGTTTGCCTCCACAGTTATGTTCAGGTTTACCGCCGTGCCGCTTCCCTCCTGCTTTATATCAGACTCGGCTATCGCGCTTTGCAATGCTGCCGCATCTCTGATGTAGAGAGGATAATCATTCAAAAGGTTCGTCACAACATAGCCCTTTGTCACCCTCATTCCTTTGTATCTGTCCTGGCTTCTTGTATACAAATCAAGATTGGCTATCGCTCTCGGTTGTAATTTGGTCCGCAAGTACATAGACATCACCCTTTCTGCACTTTATGTGCAACTTGTTCTTTTCAAAATGATAGCACGGCCAGCCCTATCTGTCAATACCAAACACCCCCTCCGTCTTGCGCCATCCCGTCCTGTCATATGCCCAGAATCGCCGCCATACTGGCCAGCACCAGGGCCACCGCGGCGTGCCGCTTCCAGGTCAGGCTCAGATAGCCACCGAATTCCCGGAGCAGGGCGTTCAGCGTAAAGTACCACTTCGTCTTCGCCCCGAACCCCACGCACTTCATCCCCTGCTGCCTGGCCAGGAGCAGAGCCCGGAACACATGATAGGCCGTGGTGACCAGGATGACCCTCGGGGTCTCTTTTTCCATCAGCGCCCTGGAAAACAGCAGGTTCTCCTCCGTGGATGCCGACCTGTCCTCCACCACGATCCTCTCCGGATCCACGCCCTTATCGATCGCATAGTCCGCCATGGCCCGGCCCTCCGCCAGATCCTCCCCGGGCCCCTGGCCGCCGGACATGATCAGCATCGCTTTCGGGTTAAAGGCCAGCAGCTCGATCCCCTTGTCGATCCTGGCGGCCAGCAGCGGCGTCACCCTTGCGCCGATCAGGCCCGCTCCTAATACAACAATGTAGTCAGCCCTCCGCCTCTTTCTCAGATGGATCAGGTTCAGCACAGCGGAGAGGGCGTAAGTGGCCAGCAGACTGAGGAGGTAGAACGCCAGCAGGCTGATCAGGATATACAGCCTCGTTCCGAATATGCTCCGCCCCAGGCCTCCCATGGCGGGCCAGACGGTCAGGTAGCCGAAGAGCATGACGGAGAACGCCAGGGACAGCATGTTCGCCGGTTTCCTGCCCTCATGCCGGATGACCTTGAGCCCCTGTACGAAGAACATGACAGCCAGGGCAATGGGGAACACGGCCACGCATATCAGCGCTATCATCAGCAATATGAGAAGAATCCATATCAGGACAGTGCGGGACGCCAGCCAGGCCGCGCAGCCCGCCAGAACCAGGAACATGACGCCAGCCAGGCAGAGCATCATCCAGAAAAAAGACACCCCGCTCCTCAGCGACCTGGGCTCCCGCACCATGACCCCCACAAAGAAACAAAACGATACCACGAATAAAATCATTGCAATCTGCCACATGGCCACTGCCCCTCCCCATTTTCTACAGGCATCCACTCCATGCCCCGGATAAGCACATTATAGCATATGTCCTGCCATAAAACCTTACGATCGAGTGACATTTCCCTTACGGTTTTGCAGCGCGGCAGTCCGGCTGAAAACCACGGCGGAATGATGCCTGAAAAGTTACTGTTCACAGGTGCCTCCGCGAAGTGTTTTCGTGCGCATTATGCACGAAAATCACGAGACAGCAAGCGCCAAAATGAGCGTACTTTGCTCATTTTGTGTGCATCATGTTGCTGTGAGCGGCGAAGCCGTGAACAGTAACCCTGAAAACAAAAGCCGATAAACAAAATCGAAAAAAGCTTGACACCGTCCCCCGCATACCGTATAGTATACCACAAATACATATACTGCAAATTTAACCAGTGCGCAGTATAAATCACCGCTAGGGGAGCACATCGCTGAGATTGAGACCGCATACCGCCGTCTCTAACCCTCACTACTTGAACCGGACAATACCGGCGTAAGGAAGCGCAGCAACAGACGGACTGCCGTATTTTTGGCGTCCCGGGCTGTCGATGTCGTTCCTCCTTAGCCAGATGCAAGGAGGATTTTTTATGTTGTACAATGTCATCAAAGACGGGGACTCCGTCAGCTATGTCCCCACCACCGCAGGCAAGATACTGTTGATCGCGGCCCTGGCGATTCTCCTGGCCGCAGCCGCCTTCTTCGCCGGAAGAAGAGCCGCTGCGAAGAAGCCCCGCCCCGACGCTCCCGGAGCGGACAGCCCGGAGAAAAGGCCAAAGGGCGCTTCCGCCAGGATCACCGCCAAGCAGATGGCCTTCTGCGCCATGGCCATCGCGCTGGGCACGGTGCTCTCCAACCTGAAGGTCTACAGCTTTCCCTTCGGCGGCTCCGTCACCCTGCTCTCCATGCTCATCATCTGTCTCCCGGGCTACTGGTTCGGGCTGGAGACGGGTTTGATTACAGGCATGGCTTACGGCGTGCTACAGCTGATCATCGACCCATATGTCATCCATCCGGTGCAGCTGCTGATGGACTATGTGTTCGCCTTCGGCGCGCTGGGGCTCTCCGGGCTGTTCACGGATAAAAAGAACGGGCTGCTGAAGGGGTACTGCGCGGGCATCCTGGGACGTTGGCTCTTCACTGCCCTCTCCGGCTGGATCTTCTTCGCCGAATACGCCTGGGAGGGATGGCATCCCCTTCCCTATACCTTCGCCTACAATGGCTGCTACATCTTCGCGGAGGCCGCCATCACTTACCTGCTTCTGGCCATTCCCTATGTGCGGAAAACCTTCGCCAGGGTGAAGCAGATTGCCGTGCAGCCCTGACAGGCCGACACTGCTCCGGGCAGATCGGACATCCAGGCAAAGCTGCCTCTTGGCGGGGCTGCCACGCACCAAGGCATCTCTCTGCGGGGCGGGCTGCCACGCACCAAGACATCTCTCTGCGGGGCGGGCTGCCACGTACCAAGGCATCTCTCTGCGGGGCGGGCTGCCACATACTAAGACGGCCCTGCAGAGCGGAATGTCCGGTATGTCCCGCCTCCCTCCTCCGCCAATAGACTACATTTCTATAGTCGTTCCAGGGCAGCCCCTGGCGGCCAGCAGCGCATAGTGCACCGCCCGCCGGAACTCGTTGGAATTGGCGACGGGGCCTCCCTCCGGGCGGTAGTATTTATTGGTGAGAATCACCGCTCCGATGTCGAACCCTCGGCTGAACCATATGCTGGTGCCGGTGAAGCCGCTGTGGCCGCAGCCCTCCGGATAGACATCGCTCCTGTCGAAGCCCAGCCCCCGGCCGCAGATGTCCGTCTCCATGGCCCGCAGAAAGTTCGGCCTGTCCGTATTCATGTAGAACTGGCATAGCTTCGTCAGCGCCCGGGAGCTTCCGAAGGTTCCCGCGTGCCCGCTGGCCCCCTTCCAATAATAGTAGGCATTGCCGTCATTGCAGGTTCCCCGCACTTCCACCCCGTCAGGCCGCCAGCCCGCAAATTCGATTCCCCTTTCGGCGCACATGCGCTTCTCAATCTGATTGCCGAAGCAGCTTGGGGCGCACAGGGACGGCTCCACAGGCCCGTAGGCGATCTCCCCGATGCCCATCTCTCCCCTTATGTACTTCTCCAGCCCTTCCCGCAGGCCCAGCCCCGTGGCATATGTGAAAATCTGGCCCAGCAGCATGAAGTTCAGGTCGCTGTAGGCCATCCCCTCCTCCACCGCCGATGCGGCCAGGGCATGCTCCAGCACGGCGTAGAATTCCCGGCCGTCCGCATAGAAGGGATACCAGGGCAGGATGCCCGAGGTATGGGTCATCAGGCGGGCGATGGTCACGCCCTCCAGCCGCTTTTTGGTCACAGGCCCCAGGGCCTCCCCCGGCAGATATTCCAGCGCCAGATCCTCCGCCGCCAGCCGCCCCTCCTCCATGGCCCACAGGAGCATGGTGGTGCAGACAATCTTGCTCACCGAAGCCAGGTCATACCAGGTGCCGGGGGACGCATCCCCGAAACTTTTATGGTATAACGTCTTTTTTCTATCGAAAATCTGGCACACCGTCGACGGGTAATACCCACTCTGCCGATACTCCTCCAGGATACTGTCGATTCTATCGAAATCCATAGGACAACTCTCCTCTCGCGGAAATCATCGTCTCCGATTCCCCTGTGCCTCCAGTATAGCAAAGGCAGCACAGGAAGTCCATACACCCGGCTCAATTCAGCATGGACACAGTTCCCGCGGGGACAGGGATTCGCCTTGTCCGGGGTATGCTTTTTTTGGAAAATCTGTTATAATATGACACATGCAACAGCAATCTGACGCAGAATTCCAAAGCGACAGGAAGGAGGCTTCAAATGATATTCCAGACCATTCAAGGGAAAAAAGTCCGCCGGGTGGTGGGCATGATGTCGGGAACCTCCGTGGACGGCGTGGATGCCGCCCTGGTGGAGATTATGGATGCAGGGCATTCCATGGAAGAAGGGCATTCCATGGAAAGAGCGCATTCCGAAGATGGACATGCCGTCGAAAGCGGCGGGCCCCTGCGGGTGAGGCTCCTGGCCTTCGAGAACAGACCCTATCCGGAGGCGGTGCGGGAGCAGATCTTCTCCCTTTTCCGCCCGGAGACCTCCACGGTGGACAGGATCGGCTACATGAATTTCCTGCTGGGGGAGCTCTACGCCCAGTCCGCCCTGTCCGTGATCCGGAAGGCCGGGCTCACTCCGGAGGACGTAGACCTGATCGGCTCCCACGGCCAGACCATCTGGCATGAGCCTGTGCCCTGCGGGAAGGACGGCTTTCCCGTGCGCTATACGGTACAAATCGGGGAGGGCTCCGTCATCGCCGGCCGCACGGGCCTGGTGACAGTGTCGGATTTCCGGGTGGCGGACATGGCGGCCGGGGGCCAGGGCG
>NZ_CAPDXS010000050.1:0-31704 GCF_948601915.1 uncultured Acetatifactor sp.
GCTTTTTTCCTCACACAGAGCATTCAGCCACATAGGGATGCTTAACGTCTTTTTTATTGACTTGTCGCTGCGCCTACTCCTTGTATTTCGAAGGATTCAAGAGCCCTCCAGACGAAAGAAAAGAGGGTGGTTCAATGTGTGTTGCTTGCGATAACACAAGACAAACAAACGCAAACATTAGTTCGACAAGAAAAAACACTTGACACCCACCCGTATCTGTAGTAAAATACACAAGGCTGGTAAAGTTATGGATAAGATATATGAACAGACTATGTTATTTGACTTCTACGGCGAGCTGCTGACAGAGCATCAGCGCAGCGTATACGAGGACGCGGTGTACCGTGACATGTCCCTGGGGGAGATTGCCCAGGAGCGGGGCATCAGCAGGCAGGGCGTACATGACCTGATTAAGCGCTGCGACAGGATTCTCCAGGGCTATGAGAGCAAGCTCCATCTGGTGGAACGGTTCGCCAGGGCCAAGAAGACAGTGGCGGAGATCGAGAGGCTGACGCTGCCTGTGGAGGCTCCGGAGGAAGCGGGCGGGGAACCGGGTGAAAAGCCCGGCACCGGGGAACTGCGCCGGATGCGGAACCGCCTGCAGGTTATCAGGAAGCTGTCCCGGGAGCTGCTGGAGGAGCTGTGAGCGCTGTGGAAGGGAGGACGTTCCGGAGGGGAAATCCCCGGATGAGTCCGCAAATACAACTATAAGGAGTCACAGGTGGCATTTGAGAGCTTAACAGAGAAACTGCAGAACGTATTCAAGAACCTGAGGAGCAAGGGACGTCTCACCGAGGAGGACGTGAAGTCCGCCCTGAAGGAAGTGAAGATGGCCCTGTTGGAAGCCGACGTGAACTTCCGGGTGGTCAAGCAGTTCGTGAAGTCCGTGGAGGAGCGGGCCATCGGCCAGGACGTGATGAACGGCCTGAACCCCGGCCAGATGGTCATCAAGATCGTCAATGAGGAGATGATTGCCCTCATGGGCAGCGAGACCACCGAAATCGCCATGCAGCCGGGCAAATCCATTACCGTCATCATGATGGCGGGACTGCAGGGCGCCGGTAAGACCACGGCCACGGCCAAGATTGCCGGGAAGCTGAAGCTGAAAGGGAAAAAATCCCTGCTGGTGGCCTGCGACATCTATCGCCCGGCGGCTATCGAACAGCTGCAGATCAACGGCAAGAAGCAGGAAGTGGACGTCTTCTCCATGGGGACGGATCACAAACCCACGGAGATTGCCGCGGAGGCCATCCGCCACGCGGAGAAGAACGGCCACAATGTGGTCATCCTGGATACGGCAGGCCGTCTGCATATAGACGAAGACATGATGGCGGAGCTCCAGGAAATCAAGAATACAGTCTCTGTCCACCAGACGCTCCTGGTGGTGGACGCCATGACCGGCCAGGATGCAGTGAACGTGGCGAAGGAATTCGATGAAAAGGTGGGCATCGACGGCGTCGTCCTCTCCAAGATGGACGGCGATACCAGAGGCGGTGCGGCCCTTTCCATAAAAGCGGTCACAGGCAAGCCCATCCTCTACGTCAGCATGGGCGAGAAGCTGTCTGACATGGAGCAGTTCTATCCCGACCGCATGGCAAACCGTATTTTAGGCATGGGGGATGTGCTCTCCCTGATAGAGAAGGCTCAGGAGAGCATAGACCTGGACGAGGACAAGAGCCGTGAGATGGCCGGCCGCATGAAGAAGGGCAAGTTCGACTTCGAGGACTACCTGGAGAGCATGAAGCAGATGCGGAACATGGGCGGGCTGACCAGCATCCTGAGCATGCTGCCCGGCATGGGGATAAAGGGAGCGGATCTGGAGTCCATGATTGACGAGAAGCAGTTGAAGCGCATGGAGGCCATCGTCCTGTCCATGACAAAGGAGGAGCGCAGGAATCCGAAGCTTTTGAACCCTCAGCGCAAGCACCGCATTGCAAGAGGCGCAGGCGTGGACATCGCCATAGTGAACCGTTTCATCAAGCAGTTCGAGCAGAGCCAGAAGATGATGAAGCAGTTCGGAGGCGGCAAAAAGGGCCGCGGCATGTTCGGCGGATTCCCTGGAATGGGCAAGGGCAGGTTCCCCTTCTAGTCACCGGTGCATGAATTCCCGAGTAATCAGTGCCTGGCGTCCGCGCCAGACAAGGCGGAGGAAGGTACTGGGCAGTTTCCTTCCGGGATGCGGGATGATTTTCCCGGGATGAAGGATGATTATGGGTGACGCGGGAGCAATCCCCGGAAGCCCCTTTTCATAATGAAGAAGTGCATTCATGAAGAAGTGCATTCATAAAAACAATTCAACGCAAGGGCCGCACAGGGCGGCAGAAAGAGGTAGGAAAAATGGCAGTAAAGATCAGACTGAGAAGAATGGGACAGAAAAAGGCTCCTTTTTACAGAATCATCGTAGCTGATTCCCGTTCCCCCAGAGACGGCAAGTTCATCGAGGAGATCGGCACCTATGATCCCAGCACGGATCCCAGCACCTTCAAAATCAACGAGGAGCTGGCCAAGAAATGGCTGGCTAACGGCGCTCAGCCCACAGAGACGGTAGGAAAGCTGTTCAAAGCCGCTGGCATCGAGAAGTAAAAATCATTCTTGGAGGTGGCTATAAATGGAAGAAATGCATTCCAAAGAATTGGTGGAGGTTATCGCAAAAGCGCTTGTGGATAACCCGGAGGAGGTCGTGGTGACGGAGAAGGCCGAGGGCCGTGGATTCGTCATCGAGCTTCATGTAGCATCGTCCGACATGGGAAAGGTCATCGGCAAGCAGGGCAGGATAGCGAAAGCGATTCGCTCGGTGGTGAAAGCGGCGTCTTTTCGGGACAAGAAGAATGTGGATGTCGAAATCGTGTAGAGGAAGCGCATGCGTTGGGAAACGCGATGTTCCGGCAGGGGCTGCCGCATGGGATGAGTCCTGGTACTCTCCTGGATGCGGCGGCCCTTTTGGCATATAGGAGAAATGGATGGAAGAGTATTTCAAGGTAGGCATCATCACCTCCACCCACGGCCTGAAGGGGGAGGTAAAGGTGTTCCCCACCACGGACGACGTGAACCGGTTCAAGCGTCTGAAAAAGGTGACGCTGGATACCGGCAAGGCGCGGGACGCGGGAACGGTCCTGGAGATAGAGGGCGTGAAATTCTTTAAGCAGTTCGCCATACTGAAGTTTCGGGGAGTCGACAGCATAGAGGATGTGGAAAGATACCGCAAAGCCTCCCTGCTGGTGCCCAGGAGCGATGCGGTGCGGCTTAGGAAGGACGAGTATTTCGTGGCGGATTTGATCGGGCTGACGGTGCGGGACGAGGACGGGACGGAAATCGGCACCCTGAAAGACGTGATAGAGACAGGCGCCAACGATGTGTACGCCATCGACCTGCGGGACGGCAGGGAGCTGCTCCTGCCCGCCATCAAGCAGTGCGTTCTGGAGGTGGACGTGGAGGCCGGATTCATCCGGATACACATTTTAGAGGGACTATTGGACGGAGCGTGAGAAAAGTGACGAAATTCCATATACTGACACTGTTCCCGGAGATGGTCCTGCAGGGGCTGAGCCCCAGCATCATCGGCAGGGCGGCGGGACGGGGGCTGCTCTCCCTGAATGCGGTGGACATCAGGGACTACACCCTGGACAGGCACGGAAAGGTGGACGACTACCCTTACGGAGGCGGGGCCGGCATGTTGATGCAGGCGCAGCCCGTGTACGATGCCCACAGGGCCGTGACCGGCGGAAGGGCAGTCAGGACGATCTACATGACGCCCCAGGGAGCGCCCTTCACCCAGAGGATGGCGCAGGACTTCGCCAGGGAGGAAGAGCTGGTGTTCCTCTGCGGCCACTACGAGGGCATAGACGAGCGGGTGCTGGAGCTGGTGGTCACGGACCAGGTGTCCATCGGCGACTATGTGCTGACGGGAGGGGAGCTGGCGGCCATGGTGATGATTGATGCCATCGGGCGGCTGATTCCCGGGGTGCTGGGCAATGAGGAGTCCGCCAGCGAGGAGAGCTTCTACAACGATCTGCTGGAATACCCCCAGTACTCCCGGCCGGAGCAGTGGCAGGGGATGCGGGTGCCGGAGGTGCTCCTGTCGGGCAACCACAGGCTGGTGAGCGCTTGGCGGCTGGAGCAGTCCAGGCAGCGCACCGCCAGGCGGAGGCCCGACCTCTATGCCAGATATCAGGAGAAGCAGCGGCTGACAGAGCGGCTCTCCAGGCAGAAGAGGGACAATATCCACATGATGGAGAGCTTGTCCAGGGGGCGGGCCGATATCTTATATACGGATTTCCGTGGGCAGGACACGGCCGTGCTGCTGTATGACAGATGCTGCGCCATTGCCATGATGACGGCCCTGGACGGGGAGACCGGGGAGCGGATGGCGGACCTGCTCCCCGGGGATGCCCAGATGATCCTGGTGTCGGAGGCTTTTATGCGGGATCTGCTGGCGGAGAGGGGATATGCCGTCTTCGGAGAATTTGGTCAGGTGCTGTACACCCGGAAGGAGGCCCTGCCCGTGCGGCACAAGGAAATCAGACGGCTCTCCATGGAGGATTTCCCGTATGTATCCGGATGGTACGGCAGCGGTACGGAGGGCCCGGGCACGGAGGGCGGATACGTCAGGGAACGGATCCTGGCGGGCGCCATGTATGGGGCGTTCCTGGAGGGCAGGCAGGTGGGCTTCGTGGGAACGCATGAAGAGGGGGCCCTGGGGATGCTCTTCGTGGAGGAGCCTTTCCGGGGCAGGGGCATCGGGGCCTCTCTGGAGGCCTACGCCGTGAACCGCATGCTGGAGAGGGGCTGGACGCCATACGGGCATGTGGCCGTGGGGAATGCCGCCTCGGAGCGGCTCCAGGAGCGGCTGGGATTTTATAAAGCGGAAAAAACTTTCTGGTGGCTGGAAAAAGTGCTTGCAAATGATACGTGAATATGCTAAACTTTTCATGTTGTGAAGAAGAGATGGTCCTCTGGTGTCAGGAAATCAGGACGATTCCTACGGACATTAAGAACATCTAGTGAAAAAGGAGGCTCATTATGAGTGACATCATCAGAGAAATCGAGGCTGAGCAGTTAAAAAGCCAAGTCGATGAGTTCAATGTCGGCGATACCGTAAGGGTATACGGTAAGATTAAGGAAGGAAACAGAGAGAGAGTCCAGGTGTTCGAGGGCATCGTCCTGAAGAGGCAGGGCGGAAGCAGCCGCGAGACATTTACCGTCAGGAAGTCATCCAATGGCATTGGCGTTGAGAAGACCTGGCCTGTACATTCCCCCAATGTGGAGCGAATCGAGGTCATCAGGAGAGGTAAGGTCAGACGTGCTAAGCTGAACTACTTGAGAGGCCGCGTCGGTAAGAAGGCAAAGGTAAAAGAAGCCGTAAGGTAAGCGGACAAAAGGGCAATTACTCACGTAGTTGTCCTTTTCTTTCATCAGGAATGATCATATGGCGAAAAACAGAGGTCTCAGCTTTTACAGACGCAAAAAGAAAATAAGCTCGGCCCATGTTCGGGAGGCTTTCAGCTGGCTGTTCGGCATCTTTACGGCAATCTTCATAGCGGTGGTGCTGAATGTCTTCCTGGGAGTGACTACCAATGTGGTGGGCGTGTCCATGGAGCCCGCGCTGTACAATGGACAGCGGATATTCATCAATTCCTTCGTGTATCTGATCTCCTCCCCGAAAGCCGGGGACGTGGTGGTGTTCCTGCCCAATGGGAATGAGAATACCCATTATTATGTGAAGCGTGTGGTGGCAGGGCCGGGAGACAGCGTGGCGATTCGTGACGGCATCCTGTACGTGAACGGGGAGGAGAGCCCGTGGGTGGAGGAGAAGCTGGCGGAGGCCGGAATCGCCGCCGAGGAGTTCACCGTGGAGAATGGAGAGTATTTCTGCATCGGGGACAACCCGGGCAACAGCGAGGACAGCCGCTCGGCCAATATCGGGCCGGTGCGGGAGGAAGACATCATAGGAAAGGTATGGTTCCGTGCAGCGTATGGGGATACGGGCATGGGATTCGTTAAATAGAATGAATTATCAATGGTATCCTGGTCATATGACGAAAGCCAGGCGTATGATGCAGGAAAACATAAAACTGATTGATTTGATCATAGAGCTGGTGGATGCCAGGGTGCCGTTGGCCAGCCGCAACCCGGACATCGACGAGCTGGGGAAGGGCAAGTCCAGGATCGTGCTCCTGAACAAGTCCGACCTGGCCGATGAGGGCTGCAACAAAGCGTGGATGCGGTATTTTGAAGACAGAGGAGTCTTTGCCCTGGAGGTGAACTCCAAGTCCGGCGCGGGCATCAAGGCCATCAACAGCCTGGTGCAGAAGGCCTGTGCCGAAAAAATCGCAAGGGACAGGAAGCGTGGTATCCTCAACCGTCCGGTGAGGGCCATGGTGGTGGGCATCCCCAATGTGGGCAAGTCCACTTTCATCAATGCCTTTGCGGGCAGGGCCTGCACCAAGACAGGGAATAAACCGGGGGTCACCAAGGGAAAGCAGTGGATCCGGCTGAACAAGAGCCTGGAGCTGCTGGACACGCCGGGCATCCTGTGGCCCAAATTCGAGGACAATGAGGTGGGGATGCATCTTGCCTTTATCGGTTCCATGAATGACGAGATCATCGTCATGGAAGAGTTGGCCTGCGACCTGCTGGAACTGCTGCGGGAGCTGTACCCGGAGGCCGTCACAGGGCGGTACGGAATCTCGTGGGAGAGCGATGCGGGAGAGGCCAACAGCATGGCGGTCATGCTGGAGGGCATCGCGCGATGCAGGAGATGCTTCCTGAAAGGGGAGAATCTTGACCTGAAGAAAGCGGCAGATCTGCTGCTGGATGATTTCAGGAGCGGCCGCCTGGGGAGGCTGACGCTGGAGCGCCCCGAAAGGCAGCCCGTGCCGGAACAGGAGAACAGAGGATGAGCAAAGTAATGAAAGAGATGATAAGCACGCTTGCTTATCTATTAGGGGTATTGTGCCTGACATGGCTGGTGATCACGTTCGTGGGGCAGAGGACAGAGGTGGACGGCTCTTCCATGGAGCCCATGCTGACCGATGGGGATAACCTGATCGTGGATAAGATCACCTATCGTTTCAGCGACCCAAAAAGGTTCGATATCATTGTATTCCCATTCAAGCAGGAGAAGAATACATACTATATCAAGAGGATCATCGGGCTTCCCGGAGAGACGGTGCAGATCGATCTGCAGGGAAATATCTATATCAACGGAGAGCTGCTCCCGGAGAACTACGGCAGAGAGGTCATCGCGCCGGAGCATGTGGGCATAGCGGTGGAGCCGATCGTCCTGGGGGAGGATGAATACTTCGTCATGGGGGACAACCGCAACAACAGCACGGACAGCCGCACGGAAAGCGTGGGGAACATCCATGGCGACGACATTGTAGGCAGGGCGTGGGTCCGGATCTGGCCCCTGTCCAAGCTGGGCATACTGAAGCATCAGTAGCATGGGCCCCGTGGCAATACAAGAGAGACGAAAGGAACCGGAATGAAAAGCACCACTGAGATAAAGAGGATTCTTCAGGCAGCGACCATTGAGGAGCTGCCTGAATTTGTAAAGGAATATTCCCGGGACGAGCGGGCGGGCGTGCGGAAGCTGGCGGAGACGGCGGCAAGGCGGCTTGACGCGCTGGAGAGGGAGAGGCAGCGGATAGAGACGATAAGGGTGTACGAGGAACAGTACGGGGCCTGCGACTTTATCTGCGGGATAGACGAGGTGGGGAGAGGGCCGCTGGCAGGCCCTGTGGTGGCCGGAGCGGTGATCCTCCCCAGAGGCTGCCGCATTTTATATATAAATGATTCGAAGCAACTGTCCGAAAAAAAGAGAGAGGAGCTTTATGACATCATCATGGAGCAGGCCGTCTCCTGCGGGCTGGGATATGCCTCGCCGGAGCGGATCGACGAGATCAACATCCTGCAGGCCACCTATGAGGCCATGCGGGAGGCGATCGGCCGACTGGCCTGTAAGCCGGATATCCTGCTGAACGACGCAGTGACCATTCCCAGGGTGTCCATTCCCCAGGTGCCCATTGTCAAGGGGGACGCCAAGAGCATCTCCATCGGCGCCGCCAGCATCATCGCCAAGGTCACCAGGGACAGGATGATGCGGGATTACGATAAGATTTTCCCGGAATACGGATTTGCGGGAAATAAGGGCTACGGCAGCGCGGAGCATATGGAGGCGCTGCGGAAATACGGCCCTGCGCCCATACACAGAAGGAGCTTCATCAGGAACATTGTCTGAGCATGTTGTCTGATGCAGAGATTTCAGGGATATGAGATTCCAGAGATAAGAAAGGAGAGCGCGGATGAAGCTGTCACAACTGTTTTCGGGAGAGGTACGGACGGACAATACGGCGCATGCCCCCCAGCCCACCCCGGCCCAGGCGGAGCTGATGAACCGCCAGATCCGTTCTCTGGTGCCAGGACAGACCATCAGCGGCGAGATCATCGCCAGGAACGGCAATGAGGTGCAGATCAGGCTGTCCGAGGACATGGTGTTGAACGCCCGGATCGACCGGAACATGAATATCGAAATCGGGAAGAACATGACCTTCGAGGTGAAGAACAACGGAAGCGCGCTTACGCTGAGCCCTCTTTTCACCAATGTGGCCACGGACGTGAACGTGATGAAGGCGCTGGACATGGCGGGGCTCCCCCTGAACCGCATCACCGTGGACATGACGGAGCAGCTTATGGCTGCCGGGCTTCCCGTGAACAAGGGCAGCCTGCAGCAGATTTTCCGGGAGATCAACAGCTTCCCCCAGGCCACGGTGGAAGATATCATCAATCTCCACAAGCTGCAGATGCCTGTGAACGAGGCCAATGTGAACCAGATGGCCTCCTACAGGAACCTGACCCATCAGCTGACCGGGGGCATGGAGGACATCCTGGGAGCGCTGCCGGAGGTATTCGATTCCATGATGGCAGAGGGGGATGTCGCCGGTGCGGTGAGGCTGTACCAGGAGGTGCTCTCCCTGATTCGGGAAGCGGGACAGGAAGACGGGAATGTGGTCGGAGCGGGAGGCGCCCAGGAAGGGGGAGCCGCCCAGGGGACGGAGAATGCCGGGACAGTGGTGCCGGGAGAGGAAGCTGTCCCGGGAACAGGCGATGTACTGGAAGGCGGGCAGACCGGACAGCCTCTGGCTGAGGGCGCGTCTCCGGGGGAGGCAGCGGCGCAGGTAGGCAGGGCCTTGGCCGCGGACACGCTCCTGGCCATGGCGGCAGAAGTCGCGGAAGCCGAGGCCGGGACGGCCGGGGCAGGGCAGACGGCGGGGCAGGGTGAAGCGGCCGTTCTGCAGGCCGGGAATACGGCCGACGCGGTACAGGCCGGGCTGCGGGCGGCTGTGGCCCAGGAGGCCATGGCCCTGGTAGACCAGCTGGACCTGACACCCCAGGAGGCTTCCGGCCTGCGGAGCCAGATCCTGCAGTTCGCGGGGGGCCAGGCGGACGCGCTGCAGCTCTTTACGAAGCTGGGAAGCCTGGCGGAGGGCGCAAGGACCTCCGCCGGTGCCATGCAGGCCCTGGAGCGGCTGTTTTCCGGGGAGAATTTCCGGGCGTTTTTCGCCGGCACCCTGAAGGGGGACTGGGTGCTGCGGCCGGAGGAGCTGGCCGTCCCGGGCAGGGTGGAGGAGCTGTACCGTAGGCTGGACAGACAGTTGAAGGGGCTGGCCACGGCCCTGGAGCATGCGGGACAGAACGGCACGGAGGCTTTCCGCGCCACGGCCTTCCTGTCCCAGAGCGTGGACTTCCTGCAGCAGCTCAACCAGATGTACAGCTATGTACAGCTTCCCCTGCGCCTGCAGCAGCGGGATGCCCACGGGGATCTATACGTCTATACCAACAAGAAGAACCTGGCGAAGAAGGACGGGAATGTCAGCGCCCTGCTGCATCTGGACATGGAGAACCTGGGATCGGTGGATGTCTATGTGGCCATGCAGAGCAGCAAGGTGAGCACGAAGTTCTATCTCCGGGACGAAGAGATGATAGATTTCATGGCGGCCCACATGGACATCCTGACGGAGCGTCTGCGCGCCAGGGGCTATGACTGCAGTTACGCCATGGCCGTCAGGGAGGAGAAGAAGGAGCAGACCCCGGCGAAAGGCGGGCTGGAGCCGCTTCTGAAGCAGGAGAGGGGCGTCATGCTCTCCAGATATGCCTTTGACGTGCGCACCTAAAGCGAAAAGAGAACGCAAGAGAAGCGTTCTTCCGGACTTGCAGCGATGCAGCGATACAAGGGGGTGGGGATATGGACGGAAAGAGAGAAAAGGACGGGAAGCTGAAACAGGCCATCGCGCTGGAATACGACCCCTCGGACGCGGCGCCCAGGGTCATCGCCAGCGGCCGGGGGATCCTGGCCGAGAAGATTATCGAAAAAGCCCGGGAAAGCGATGTGCCGGTGCACAGGGACGACAAGCTGGCGGACACGCTGTCCCGGCTGGACATCGGGGACATGATACCGCCGGAGCTGTACGAGGTGGTGGCGGAGATACTGGTGTTCGTGGATTCCATGGACAAGATCAAGGGGAAGATCAAGAGGTAGCGGATTTTTGAACAAGCGCAGGGTGGGAGCGGACAAGGAGAGACAGGCCGCGGAATATCTGACGGGGAAGGGCATGCAGGTGCTGGAGACCAATTTCCGCTGCAGGCAGGGCGAAATCGATTTGATCTGCCGCCACCGGGGATATCTGGTGTTCGTGGAGGTGAAGTACCGCAGCGCCTCCGAAAAGGGCTATGCCCTGGAGGCAGTGGACTATCGCAAGCAGCTTAGGATCTGCAGGGTGGCGGATTACTACAGGTATGTCCACGGGCTGGGAGACGGAACGGGCGTCAGATATGACGTGGTGGGCATACAGGGCAGCGAGATACAGTGGGTGCAGAACGCTTTTCCGCATATTTATGCACGGGGATACTGACGGGAGGTGGAGGGCTATGTTTCAGATACAGAGGACAGAAAGAGGCGGGCAGCCAGGGCAGGGCGTGGATCCGGAGGGCCGGGCCCCGCAGGAGCGGAGCGAGCGGCCGGTGCGGCAGGACCTCGCGCTGACGGAGGGCGGGGAGCCTCTGGAATATCTGACGTTCCCGCTGCTGGAGCGGACCGGAATCGTAAAGCACCTGTTCACCACCCGCTTGGGGGGAGTGAGCAGGGGAGAATGCGCCACCATGAATTTCAGCGTGGACAGGGACGAGAATCGGGAGAACGTGCTGGAAAACTACAGGCGTATCGCCGGGGTGCTGGACTGCCGGGTGGAGGACATGGTGGCGTCCCACCAGACCCACACCACCAACATCCGCCGCATGACCTCGGCGGACAAGGGCAAGGGCATCCTGCGCCCCCGGGATTACGCGGACGTGGACGGGATGGTGACGGATGAGCCGGGCCTGGTGCTGAACACCTTCTACGCGGACTGCGTGCCCCTTTACTTCGTGGATCCCGTACACCGCGCCGTCGGGCTGGCCCATTCCGGCTGGCGGGGCACTGCGGGCAGGATGGGGGCGCGGATGGTGGAGGCCATGGGAGAGCGGTTCGGGAGCAGGCCGGAGGAGATTTACGCGGCCGTAGGCCCCTCCATCTGCCGGGACTGCTATGAGGTCAGCGGGGACGTGGCGGAACAGTTCATCCGGATGCTGGGGGAGGCGGTGGCCATTCCCGGAAGGGAGCCGGGGAAGTACCAGTTGGATCTCTGGCTGGCCAATGAGCTGATTTTAAGACAAGCAGGTCTTCTTCCTGCCCATATCGCCGTGACGGACATCTGCACCTGCCACAACAGCGGATATCTGTTCTCCCACAGGGCCAGCGGCGGCAGAAGAGGGAGCCTGGCTGCGTTCCTGGCATTGAAAGATTAAGAAAACATTCAGATTTTGCGTATATAACATTTAAAAAAGATATGGTTACATGGATATGCGGGGGTATTTCAGGAAAAACGGAGTGATGAGATATGGCGAATATACTTGTGTGTGACGACGACCGGGAAATCGTGGACGCGATAGAGATCTATTTGAGCCAGGACGGGCACTGCATCTTCAAGGCCTATGACGGGAAGCAGGCCATCGACCTGCTGAAGAAGGAGGAGATCCATCTTCTGATCATGGACATCATGATGCCGAAGCTGGACGGCATCCGCGCCACCCTGAAGATTCGGGAGTACAGCAGCATCCCCATCATCATGCTGTCCGCCAAGTCTGAGGATACGGACAAGATTCTCGGCCTGAACATCGGCGCGGACGATTATATCACGAAGCCCTTCAATCCGCTGGAGCTGGTGGCCAGGGTCAAGTCCAACCTGCGCCGGTACACCTCCCTGGGGAGCCTGAACGCGGAGAGCAAGTCCGTCTACCAGGTGGGAGGTCTGGTCATCAACGACGACACCAAGCAGGTGATGGTGGACGGGGAGCCCGTGAAGATGACTCCGATCGAGTACAATATCCTGCTGCTCCTGATGAAGAACCAGGGCCGGGTATTCTCCATCGACCAGATTTACGAGAGCATCTGGAACGAGGACGCCATCGGAGCGGACAACACTGTGGCCGTGCACATCCGCCATATCCGGGAGAAGATAGAGATTAACCCCAGGGAGCCCAGGTATCTGAAGGTAGTCTGGGGCGTGGGCTACAAAATCGACAAGCAGTAGAGGAGCATTCGATGAAAAGGACCACATTAAAGAGATTCTGCCTGGAGCTGCTCCAGCATCTGCTGGCGGCCGGCATCATGACGGCTCTGGCGTATCTGCTTCTGAACTCCTATATTGCGGTGGACTCCATCGACGGGCCCAAGGTGTACCGGATTTTTCCCATCGATACGGGACTGGAATTCGAGGAATCCGAAATCTACCATGACCTGTTCCGGAACGCGGTATCCGACATCACCCAGCTTGTGGCCCTGAAGGGGCAGCTGGAGACGGACGGCATCCTGGATCCTTCCAAGAAAATCGACGTGACGGCATATGCAAAGGAGATCGGGAAGGATTCCGGCGGCCCTCTCACGGTGGTCTATACGCTGGACGACATCGTCAAATGGGGGAAGTCCGGCGTGGAGTATACGAATCGCTTCATGAGCATGTCGGAGTTCGTGAACTATTTCGGCAACTGCATCTATCCCGAGAATTTCAAGCTGGACCAGTTCGGCCAGCTCAGCTTCGACGGCTTCTACCATGTGGGCGATGCCCAGGAGGATGAGACGGAGGAGGGCGTGGCAGCGGACGGCGCGGACCTGGAGGAAGGGGCGGTGGTCCAGGCGGAGCGCTACGGGAAGAGCGCAGAGGAGATCACAGCGCTGTCGCAGGCCCTGGAGGAGAGCACCCAGGAGCAGTTGGAGGACATGGTGTTCGCCCATATCATGTCCCAGAATCCCGACGGCATAGACATATCCAGAGAGGACGACGGCAGCCTGACCGTGTTCATCCCCATGCTGAACTGCCGCTACACAAGCGTGGGGGGCAAGAAGCAGCTCACGGCCTATGCCCGGAACTGGATCGAATATATGAAGCTCCAGGAGAACGTGGTGGCGGCGGTGGAGAGCCTTACCATCAATTACCAGCGCTATCAGCTCTGCAATGAGGCCTACAGAGGGGCCAACAGCAATGTGAAATACATGGTGCGCATGATGACGGACGACGGCATGTGCACCTATACCAATGTGCCCGACCTGGCCGAGCTGCCGGACAATGAGGTCACGGAGTCCTTTAATGAGTACAGGCGCTATCTGATCTACTATCCGGACAGCCTGGTGTTCATGGGGAATACGATATTCAGCGAGGAGGAGATAGACGACTACATCAGCGTGTACAGCTATGCCTACCCGGACACCACCCATATCTGGCTTGGGGTGGATTCCAAGTACACCATCCAGGGGGACTCCTTCCACACAGCCAACGCGGTGTATCAGAAAATCGTGCCGAATGTGGGACGCTTTATCATCCTGATTGGGGTTCTGGCGCTGTTCTGGCTGGGCATCGGCATCTATCTGACCTGTGTGGCCGGCATGGTCCCCGGAGGGAACGGGGAGCGGATCTGCTATCTGAACCGCTTTGACAAGCTCTGGACGGAGCTGCTCCTGCTTCTGGCGGCGGGGCTTGTCTACGGCGGCTGGCTGGGATACGGAATCCTGGTGGACATTGCCGAGACGGCCCAGGTCATGCCAACGAAGCTGTTCGGCGTGGAGCTGACGAGGCTGTACCGCTATGGCCTGTTCGCGGCCTTCGGCATATATGCCAGCATGGGCTTTGACATGATTTGGTACAGCATGGTGCGGCGGATGCGGGTGGGCGGACTGTGGAAGGGGAGCTTCCTGCACTTTCTGTACAGCGGAATCGAGAATACCGTCAGGTTCATCCTCCGCCACAAGAGCTCCATGATCAGCACGCTGCTGCCCTATAACCTGTTCCTTTTTTCCAACCTGGCAGGGATGGCAGCGGTATATAAGCTGTGGAACAGGAGGATATACGCCTTCCTGCTCCTGCTGGCCATGGTGGCTGTGGACGGAATCGTGGGCGTGCTCCTCTCCCGGCGCAACGCAGAACAGGCGGAGATCGAGGAGGGCATAGGCAGGATACGGGACGGAGAGGTGGAGTTCAAGGTGGACGCGGACAGCCTCCACGGCTCCAGCAGGGAGCTGGCGATTGCGGTGAACAATATTGGGGAGGGCATCCGCAGGGCGGTGAAGACCAGCATGGAGGACGAGCGCCTGAAGACGGAGCTGATCACCAATGTGTCCCATGATTTGAAGACACCGCTGACATCCATCATCAGCTATGTGGACCTGCTGAAACGTCTGCATATCCAGGAGGAACCTGCCAGGGGATATATCGACATCCTGGACAGCAAGGCCCAGCGCCTGAAGCAGCTTACCGACGACCTGGTGGAGGCCTCCCGGATCTCCTCCGGCAGCATCGAGCTGGAGAAGGAGAAGCTGAACCTGACGGAGCTTTTGAACCAGGGAATCGGGGAGTTTTCCGAGAGGCTGGAGGAGAGCAGCCTGCAGGTGGTGTTCGAGGACGGCGATGTGCCGGCCTACATCTACGCGGACAGCCGCAGGATGTGGCGGGTGGTGGAGAATCTGTTCAACAATATCTGCAAGTACGCCATGGAGGGCACCCGGGTCTACATCCAGACGACGAAGCAGGAGGGAAGGATAGAGGTATCCATCAAGAATATCTCCAGACAGCAGATGAGCGTCCGGCCGGAGGAGCTGACGGAGCGGTTCATCCGAGGGGATTCCTCCCGCAGCACGGAGGGCAGCGGCCTGGGGCTCTCTATCGCAAAGAGCCTGGTACAGGTCCACGGGGGCAGCTTCGAGATTCTGATGGACGGGGATCTGTTCAAGGTCCTGCTGGCCTTTCCGGAGTACAGCGAAAGCCCCGCAGACGACACCGGAGCGCGCTGAGGGGCTGGTTCCTAATTCATATCGAAATCCTGTCGGTTGTTGTAGGACTCCAGGATGCTTTGGATTCTGTCGGTGGGCGTGAGCGCGTTGGCCAGGGAGGCATCGTGGTTCATGAAGTCGATCAGGGAGGCCACGAACTTGCTCATGTCCGCCTCGATGAAATAGGGCCTGCTGTAAAGCGCAGAGGGCAGGTAGGTGAGGTCCGTGGCGACCACCTTGTCGAAGTACCCCTTCTCATAGGCCTCATCGAAGGACTCCAGGCCGTCTGTGAACAGCCCGAAGGTACAGCAGATGAAGACCCGCCTGGCATTCATCCGCTTCAGCTGTCTGGCGGTGTCCAGCATGCTCTGGCCGGAGGAGATGATGTCGTCTATGATGATGACGTCCTTGCTGTCTATATTATCCCCCAGGAACTCATGGGCCACGATGGGATTGCGGCCGTTCACGATGGTGGAATAGTCCCGGCGCTTATAGAACATGGCGGTGTCCACGCCTAAAACCGTGGCGAAATAGATGGCACGATCCAGCGCCCCCTCATCGGGGCTGATTACCGCCAGGTGGTCTTTGTCCACAATCAAGTCGTCCTCGGAATTCAGCAGCGCCTTGATGAACTGGTAAGGGGTGGTGAAATTGTCGAAGCCGTTTAAGGGAATCGCGTTCTGTACTCTGGGATCATGGGCGTCAAAGGTGATGAAATTCGCGATGCCCATGTCCCGCAGCTCCCGCAGAACGAACGCGCAGTCCAGGGATTCCCGGCCGTACCTCTTGTGCTGCCTGCCCTCATAGAGGAAAGGCATGATGACATTGATCCGGTGGGCCTTGCCATTGCAAGCGGAAATGACCCGTTTCAGATCCTGGTAATGGTCGTCCGGGGACATATGGTTGGTAAATCCATGTATATTGTAGGTGATGCTGTGGTTGCACACATCCACCAGCAAAAAGAGATCCTTGCCGCGGATGGATTCCTGGATGGAGGCCTTGCCCTCGCCGCTTCCAAAGCGGGGCGTCTCCACCTCTGCCAGATAGTTGTCTTCGCTGTAGCCCTGAAAGGCCGGGTCAGTCTTTACCTTGTCGTTATGGATGTTTTTGCGGAATTCCACCAGATAATCGTTGACTCGTTCTCCCATTTTCCGTGCGGAGGAGAGGGCGATGATTTTTAAAGGAGCTACGGGCATGGCGTTCTCAATCTCATGTAAATTAGGCATATGTCCTCCAATGATGTAAAAAACATGTTGTACCTATATTTTATATCTTACGCTAGTGACACGTCAAGGGATTTCTTGTAATATAAAGGGTAAAAGGAGCAGCGGCCGTCTTTTTTCGCAAAAAAAGAGAAAGCGGCCGTTCCGGGAGAGGAGAGATAAGGCACATGGAGAACAAGGCCCATATCGTAAAGCGGGTGATGCCCGGAAGCATTGGGGAGGAACTGGAGATCGCAGCCGGCGACAGGCTGGTCGCCATCGACGGCATGGAAGTGGAGGATGTTTTCGACTACCAGTTCATGATACAAGACACCTATATCGAGCTGCTCCTGGAGAAGCCTGACGGGGAGCAGTGGCTCCTGGAGGTG
Source organism: uncultured Acetatifactor sp. (assembly GCF_948601915.1). Classification (NCBI taxonomy): domain Bacteria; kingdom Bacillati; phylum Bacillota; class Clostridia; order Lachnospirales; family Lachnospiraceae; genus Acetatifactor; species uncultured Acetatifactor sp. Next base: position 16,944 of record NZ_CAPDXS010000050.1, read on the forward strand.
GACAAGGACTATGACGAGGATCTGGGGCTGGAGTTCGAGAGCGGCCTGATGGACGAGTACCGGCACTGCCACAATAAGTGCGTATTCTGCTTCATCGACCAGATGCCCCCCGGCATGCGGGACACCCTGTATTTCAAGGACGACGATTCCAGGCTCTCCTTCCTGCAGGGGAATTATGTGACCCTGACCAACATGTCGGACCACGATATCGACAGAATCTGCAGATACCGGCTCTCGCCCATCAATATCTCTTTCCACGCCATGAACCCGGAGCTCCGCTGCAGGATGCTGAACAACCGCTTCGCCGGGGAGGCCCTGAAGAAGGTGGACAGGCTCATGGAGGCCGACATCCATATGAACGGGCAGATCGTGCTCTGCAAGGGACTCAATGACGGGAAGGAGCTGGAGTACAGCATCAGGGAGCTGATGAAGTACATCCCCAATCTGGAGAGCGTGTCCGTGGTGCCTGTGGGATTGACGAAATACCGTGAAGGCCTGTACCCCCTGGAGCCTTTTGACGGGGAAGAGGCGGCTGCGGTGATTGACATGATAGAGGGGTTCCAGAGGGAATGCTTCGCGGAATTTGGCATACATTTCGTCCATGCCAGCGACGAGTGGTACATCCTGGCGGGAAGGGAGCTGCCGGAGGCGGAACGGTATGACGGGTATCTCCAGCTGGAGAACGGCGTGGGGATGCTGCGGCTCATGATGGACGAATTCGAGGAAGAGATGGCCAGACGTAAGAAAAAGGACGGTTTTCCGGACTTCCGGCCAAGGCGGGAGCTGTCCATTGCCACAGGGAAGCTGGCGTTTCCCTACATCCGGAGGATGGCCCGGCGGCTGGAGGAGAGCTGCCCGGGGCTGAGGATTCTGGTCTATCCCATCACGAATTTTTTCTTCGGGGAGCTGATTACGGTGTCCGGGCTGCTCACGGGCCAGGATCTCCTGGCGCAGCTTCGGGGCAAGGCTCTGGGGCAGTGCCTGCTGCTGCCGGAGAACGTGCTGCGCAGCGGCGAGGACGTGTTTTTGGACGATTGTAGGCTCCCGGAACTGGAAAGGGCTTTACAAGTGCCGATTAATATTGTAAAATCAAGCGGAAAAGACTTTGTGGAGTCCATACTCGCGGCGGGAACGCAGGCGTGTGCGGAATCCGAAGCATGAATATGGAAGCGGAGCATTCTTAGGGCTTCCATGTGGAGAGGTGAATTATGGCAAAGAGAAACAGGAAACCGATCGTGGCAGTGGTGGGCAGGCCCAATGTAGGGAAATCCACCCTGTTCAATGCGCTGGCCGGAGAGCGGATATCCATCGTGCAGGACACCCCGGGCATCACCCGGGACAGGATCTACACGGATGTGACCTGGCTGGACAGGACGTTCACATTGATAGACACAGGCGGCATAGAACCGGACAGCAAGGACATCATCCTGTCCCAGATGCGGGCTCAGGCCCAGATCGCCATTGATACCGCGGACGTGATCATCTTCCTGGTGGACGTGAAGCAGGGCCTGGTGGACGCGGACGACAAGGTGGCGGACATGCTGCGGCGCTCCCATAAGCCGGTAGTGCTGGTGGTGAACAAGGTGGACAGCGTGAACAAGTATTCAGCTGATGTCTTCGAGTTCTACAACCTGGGCATCGGCGAGCCCCATCCCGTCTCCGCGGTGAACAAGCTGGGCCTGGGGGACATGCTGGAGGAGGTGGTCTCCCATTTCGACACGGAGGGCGCTGGGGAGGAAGAGGACGAGCGCACGAGAGTGGCCATCGTAGGCAAGCCCAACGTAGGGAAGTCCTCCCTGATCAATAAGCTCCTGGGGGAGGAGCGCCTGATTGTGTCGGACATCGCGGGAACCACCAGGGATGCCGTGGACACGGAGATCGTCCATAACGGAAAGGAATATGTCTTCATCGACACCGCGGGGCTCCGCCGGAAGAACAAGATAAAGGAGGAACTGGAGCGGTACATGATCGTGCGGGCCGTGAGCGCGATTGAGCGGTCGGATATCGTGGTGCTGCTGATCGACGCGGTGGAGGGCGTCAGCGAGCAGGACGCGAAGATCGCGGGCATCGCCCATGACAGGGGCAAGGCGGTGATCATCGCGGTGAACAAATGGGACGCGGTGGAGAAGGACGACAAGACCATCTATCGTGTCACGGAAAAAGTGAGAAACGTCCTGTCCTACATGCCCTATGCGGAGATCATCTTCATATCGGCGCTGACGGGACAGCGGCTGCACAAGCTCTTCGATGTCATCGACATGGTCAGCGAGAACCATGCCATGCGGGTGGCCACGGGCGTACTGAACGAGATCATGGCCGAGGCGGTGGCCATGCAGCAGCCTCCCTCGGACAAGGGCAAGCGGCTGAAGCTCTACTATATCACCCAGGTGGCCGTGAAGCCGCCCACCTTCGTCATCTTCGTGAACAAGAAGGAGCTGATGCACTTCTCCTACACCAGATATATCGAGAACCAGATTCGGGACACCTTCGGGTTCCGGGGCACTCCGCTGCGGTTCATCATCAGAGAACGAAATGAAGAAAAGCATTCATAATGAAGAAAAGCATTCATAGGGAAAAGGAGCAATAGGGCTTATGGAAAGGATAATCTGTTTGCTGATGGGGTATGGGTTCGGTCTGTTCCAGACGGCTTACTTTTATGGCAAAGCCCACGGAATCGACATCAGGCAGCACGGAAGCGGAAATGCGGGAACCACCAATACACTGCGGGTGCTGGGGACCAAGGCGGGGCTGATCGTGCTGGCCGGGGACTGTCTGAAATGTATCCTTGCGGTGCTGGTCGTAAGGCTCCTGTTAGGGAAGGGCTATCCGGACATGATATACCTGCTCTGCCTCTATACGGCGGCGGGGGTGATCCTGGGACATAATTACCCCTTCTACATGGGCTTCAAGGGAGGAAAGGGAATTGCGGCCACGGCGGGGCTGATCCTGTCCTTCCATCCCTATTTCATAATTATGGGGGTGGCGGTGTTCTTCGGCATTTTCTTTACCACCCATCTGGTGTCGCTGGGGTCGCTTTTGGTGTATCTGGGCTTCGTGATAGAGATGGTGGTCTGCGGGCAGAGCGGGGTGTTCGGCGAAATGTCCCAGGCCCATTTGATCGAGATGTATGTCCTCTCGTTCCTGCTGGCGGCATTGGCGTACTGGAAGCACCGGGAGAACATCGTCCGCCTGCTGCACGGCAACGAGAGAAGGACATATCTGCTCAAGAAGAACAAGGTGGACGTGGCGGAAGACGGCAGGAAGGAATGAGCGGAACAGACGCGGAAGCTGCGGGACACAGGCCGAAACTGAAAAAAGGGGGATTATGGCATGGGAGAGAAGCGTTCCAAAATAAGCATCATCGGCGGCGGAAGCTGGGGCATCGCCCTGGCAGTGCTGCTGCATAAGAACGGACATGAGGTCACTGTATGGTCGGCGCTGGAGGCGGAAATCCGGATGCTGCGGGAGAACCATGAACACAGGATGCTGCCCGGCGTGAAGCTGCCAGAGGACATGGCGTTCACGGCGGACGATTATGAAGCCGTGGAGGGCAGAGACCTGCTGGTCATGGCGGTGGCAAGCTCCTATACCAGAGCCACCTCCCGCAGGCTGAAGCCCTATGTGGCTGAGGGCCAGAAGATTCTGAACGTGGCCAAGGGCATCGAGGAGAGCACCCTGATGACCCTCTCCGAGATCATCGAGGAGGAGATTCCGCAGGCGGACGTGGCCGTGATGTCCGGCCCCTCCCACGCGGAGGAGGTAGGCCGCGGCATGCCTACTACCATAGTCGTGGGGGCAAAGTCCAGGGATACCGCCGAGTATATCCAGAACCTGTTCATGAATGAGGTGTTCCGGGTCTATGTGAGCCCGGATATCCTGGGGATGGAGCTGGGCGGGGCGCTGAAGAACGTGGTGGCGCTGGCGGCCGGAATCGCAGACGGACTGGGGTACGGGGACAATACGAAGGCGGCGCTGATCACCCGGGGCATCACGGAGATTGCCAGGCTGGGTACGGCAATGGGCGGCAAGTTCGAGACCTTCTGCGGCCTGACGGGCATAGGCGACCTGATTGTCACCTGCGCCAGCATGCATTCCAGGAACCGCCGGGCTGGCATCCTGATCGGACAGGGGAAGACCTGCGACGAGGCCATGGCGGAGGTGAAGATGGTGGTGGAGGGCGTATACTCCGCCAAGGCCGCCATGGCGCTGGCGGCGAAGTACCAGGTGCAGCTGCCCATCATCGAGCAGGTGAACCAGATTCTTTTCCAGGGAAAGAGCGCGGATCAGGCAGTGCGGGAGCTGATGCTCCGGGACAAGAAGATAGAGGTATCCGATGTCCTCTGGCCCGTGTGAAGTGTGCAAAGATTTTCTAAGCCCGCAAAGTACGCGGGCTTAGAAAATCTATACTGCAGACCGCCAGGATTTACAGTGGTGTCTCCGGGAAAGTACTTGGCTGGCGGTCTGCAGTCGGGTTGCACTGCAAATTTAACCGGTGTGCAGTATAAATTGCACCTGGAAGAATGCCTGAAGTGCAGGCATTCTTCCGGGTTTGCACCGTGTTTTGCCGCTGAAGCGGCTGAATGGGAACAGGCACATTCCTCTCGCAGCGCCATATGCTGTATACGAGGGGGTGCGAGATGGATCATGTGATTTTAATGGCATTGGTTGCAACGCTGGGGACCTGGTCTGTGACGGCTCTGGGCGCGGCGACCGTTGTTTTTTTCCGGACGCCGGAGGGGAAGACGCTGAATCTGATGCTGGGCTTTTCCGCGGGGGTCATGGTGGCGGCCAGCTTCTGGTCGCTGCTGCAGCCTGCCATCGAGCGGGCGGAGGCCATGGACGGGATGCCGGCTTTCCTGGTGGCCACGGGAGGATTCCTGTGCGGGGCCGGGTTCATGTGGGGCTCCGACAGGATTGTGTCCCGGGCCAGAGGCCGGGCGGACAGCGCCCAGGGGGAGCCGGGGGACAGACTGCACCGGATCGTCATGCTGGTGCTGTCCATCACGCTCCACAACATACCCGAGGGCCTGGCCGTGGGCGTGGCCTTCGGGACATTGCGGGGCGGCGCTTCCATGGAAGAGCTGATGGGAGCGGTGACGGTGGCGGTGGGGATAGGGCTGCAGAACTTCCCGGAGGGCGCGGCGGTGTCCATCCCCCTGCGGCGGGAGGGATATTCCAGGCGGAAAGGATTCCTGCTGGGCCAGGCTTCCGGCATGGTGGAGCCTGTGGCAGGGGTGATCGGCGCGCTGCTGGTAGTCTATATGGAGACTATCCTGCCCTTTGCCCTTTCCTTTGCCGCCGGGGCCATGGTGCTGGTGGCGGTCCATGAGCTGATACCGGAATGCCAGAGGAATCAGGAAAAGGCTCCCTATTCCGCCACCATGGGCATCATCCTGGGTTTTGCTGTGATGATGCTGCTGGACGTGATGCTGGGATGAGGGCTTTATTCCCCCGGGCAATGAGCCAAGCGGCCGTGCTTGCACGGCCAGTTGGCGAATGCCGCGAGGGTCAAAGTTGCTTGCAGCGTGGTATTTGATTTATACTGCTTAACGATTTCACTTGCCGTGAAACCAGACTGCATAACGCTGACTGGTTCAATCGCTTGATTGCATTAGGCAGTATTCAGCGTTATGCAGTATAGTAAAAAAAATGTACAAAAAGGATTGACTTATCGGTCGCGGATATGTCACAATGTTCCTTGAGGACGCAGTCAGGGACGGGGCGGGTCTTTCGGCCTACGCAGAGAGACCGCGGAAAATACATGGCAAGGAGGAGGCAGAGACATGGCACTTTTTGAGGCAAAGACGAAATACGGTCTGGTGCGGGGGCACTCCATGGAGGGATACACGGTCTTCAAGGGCATTCCCTACGCAAAGCCGCCGCTGGGCGAGGGGAGGTTCGCAGCGCCCCAGGAACCGGACAGCTGGGAAGGAATCTATGAGGCGGAGCATTTCGGGAGCGTGGCCATGCAGGTGCCTCTGGATCCGGCATCCTTCTACGGAAAGGAGTTCTATCAGTATCCGGATTATATGCCCGCAAGGAGCGAGGACTGCCTGTACCTGAATATCTGGACGCCGGCCGGGGAGGCGGGGGAGAAGCTGCCCGTGGCCTTCTGGATCCACGGGGGCGCATTCCTGCAGGGCTACAGCCATGAGGTGGAGTTTGACGGGGAGGCTTACTGCCGCCGGGGCGTCGTATTGGTGTCGATCAATTACCGGCTGGGCGTGTTCGGCTTCCTGGCACACCCCTGGCTGGAGGAGGAGCAGGCAGGACAGGGCGGGCGCAGAATCAGCGGAAACTATGCCCTGTTGGACCAGATTGCGGCCCTGCGCTGGGTGCGCGAGAACATCGCGGCCTTCGGAGGAGACCCGGGGAACATCACGGTATTCGGGCAGTCGGCGGGCTGCATGAGCGTCCAGGCGCTGGTGAGCACGCCCCTGACAGAGGACTGGATCGCAAAGGCCATCTTCCAGAGCGCCTCCGGCTATAAGAGCATGATGGGCACACACACTATGGAAGAGGCGAAGAAGGCAGGGGAGGAGTTCGTGGAGCTTACCGGCGCGGCGGATCTGGAGGAGCTGCGGGCCATTCCCGCCGGGGAGCTGCTGGAGATGCAGAAGGCATTTCTGGAGCGCAGACAGGGGATGGGGCTCTGCTTCGGCCCTACCATCGACCACGCCATACTGGACGGGGATTTCGACACCCTGCTGGAGCGGGGGGAGATGAAGGACATTCCCTATATGATGGGCTCCACGGCACAGGACCTGGGGACTACGCCGCAGATGCGGGAGACCGGGGAGCGGGGCAGACTGTATTACGGATGCGTGGGACTGAGCCACAAGCTGGAGGAGCTGGGCAGGAGACCGGGCTATGTATATTATTTCACGCGGAGCCCGCTGGGGGACGACGCAGGGGCCTTCCATTCCTCGGAGCTGTGGTACATGTTCGGCACCCTGGAGCGAAGCTGGCGGCCCAAGGAAGAGGGGGACTACGCGCTGAGCGGAAGGATGCTGGACGCATGGACGGAGTTCATGAAATGCGGCGATCCGGAGGGCGGGAAAGAGAGGGCCTGGAGGCCCTGCACCAAAGAAGATCCCTATGTACAGATTCTCGATATATGATTTCTGACTGACCGGACATGGAAGGAGAGCTCCGGCCCGTCTGCCCGGGATATCTGGACATAGGACAGGAGAGAGGAGTTTGGAGGACCATGGGACAGACAGAATTGCGGAAGAAGAAAGATGTAAATACATTGACGGAAGGGGCGCCCTGGAAACTGCTGCTCCTGTTCTCCCTTCCACTGATGGCGGGGAACATCTTCCAGCAGATGTATACCATGGTGGACACCGCCGTGGTGGGCAAGGTGCTGGGGGTGGATGCGCTGGCCGCGCTGGGGGCGGTGGACTGGCTGAACTGGCTGACCCTGGGGATCATCCAGGGCTTTGCCCAGGGCTTCTCCATCCTGATGGCCCAGAAATTCGGCGCGGGCGAGTACGGGAAGCTGCGGCAGGTCATCACCAATGCCATCGTCCTGGCCGCTGTGTGCGCGGTGTCGCTGACGCTGATCAGCGAAGCGGCAGTGGGAGCGGTGGTGTCTCTGCTCCGGACGCCCCAGGAAATCCGTCCGATTTCCATGGCGTATCTGCGTATCCTGTTCGCGGGGCTGCCGGTGGTCATGGTGTACAACCTGGCGGCGGCTATCCTGCGGGCCCTGGGCAATGGCAGGAAGCCCCTGATCGCCATGGTGATCGCCTCTCTGACCAATATCGTGCTGGACATCCTGTTCGTCATGGGCTTCGGCTGGGGCGTGCAGGGGGCGGCAGTCGCCACATTGATCGCGCAGTGCTTTTCGGCTGCTTACTGTATCCGGCATATCCGCAGGATTGAGGTGCTGCGGCTGGGAAGGGAGGACTGGAAGCTGGAGGGATCCCTCTGCGGCAGGCTCATGACCTTCGGACTGCCCATGGCATTCCAGAACACGGTGATCTCCGTGGGCGGGATGATTGTACAGACCATCGTCAACGGCTTCGGCGTCACGTTCATCGCCGGACTCACCGCCACCAACAAGCTGTACGGAATCCTGGAGGTGGCCGCCACCTCCTACGGCTATGCCATGACCACCTATGCCGGACAGAACCTGGGTGCGGGTAAGATACGCAGGATCCGGAGAGGCATGAGGGTGGGGACGGGAATCGCCATCATCACCTCCGTGGGCATCATGGCTGCCATGCTGGGCTTCGGGAGATGGATCCTGGCCTGGTTCCTGCCTGCGGACGCGGGACAGGGCATGGAGGCGCTGGACATTGCCTATCGCTATCTGTCCATCATGGCGGTATTCCTGCCTGTGCTGTATATCCTCCATGTGACCAGGAGCTGCATCCAGGGGCTGGGGAACACGGTGCTGCCCATGGTCTCCGGGGTGGCCGAATTCGTCATGCGCACAGGGGCAGCATTGCTGCTGCCCCTGTCATTCGGAGAAAACGGTATTCTGTATGCGGAGATCCTGGCCTGGATCGGCGCCGATGTCATCCTGATTCCAAGCTACTTCTATATGGTGCGCAGGCTACCGATGGAAGAGGAGCGCTCCATGGAAGAAGCGCATTCCATGGAAGATTAGTCCAGCATCCTGTCCAGTGTCTCCAGCAGGGTGTTCACATCGATAGGCTTTGCAATGTGGCCGTTCATGCCGCATTTCAGGGCCTCTTTTTTATCCTCCTCGAAAGCGTTGGCGGTCATGGCCAGGATGGGGATGGAGGAGAGCGCCTTGTCCTCCATCTGGCGGATGCGGGTGGCGGCCTCATAGCCGTTCATCACGGGCATCTGCACGTCCATCAATACCAGCTGGTAGAAGCCCGGTTCCGATTTCTGCAGCATATCCACCGCAAGCTGGCCGTTCTCCGCCACATCGATGGTGAATCCTGCCTCGCCCAGGATGGCGGTGGCGATTTCCTGATTCAGCTCATTGTCCTCGGCCAGCAGGATGCGCCCCCTGTGATGGCGGAAGGAGCCCCTGTCGGCATCGGCGGCCTGCTTCTCCTCTGTGTGGATGGCGGAGTGCAGGCAGCTTCGCAGCTCGGACATGAACAGCGGCTTGCTGCAGAAAGCCGTGACGCCGGCTTCCAGGGCTTCATCCTCGATGTCCGACCAGTCGTATGCCGTCAGGACGATGATGGGCACGTCCTCCCCCATTTCCTTCCGAATCCTGCGGGTGATCTCGATGCCGTTCAAATCCGGAAGCAGCAGATCTATGATATAGACGGAGTATCCGTCGCCCCGCATGGAGGCCTGATGAGTGCGCAGCACGGCTTCCTTTCCGGACATAGTCCACTCGGCGCGCATGCCGATTTGCTGGAGCATATAGGATACGCTGTCGCAGGTGTTGAAGTCGTCGTCCACCACCAGCGCCCTGCAGTTCTTCAGCTCCGGAATGTCCTGCACTTCCTTTTTGGCATTCTGGAGGCGGAAGGTGAGGGATACCACGAATTCCGTGCCCACGCCCTGCTCGCTCTTCACCCGGATGGAGCCGTTCATCATATCCACGATGTTCTTCGTGATCGCCATCCCCAGTCCGGTTCCCTGTATCTTGCTGATGGTGGAGTTGCGCTCCCGCTCGAAGGGCTCGAAGATGCGCCTCACGAATTCCTCGCTCATGCCGATGCCGGTATCCTTGATGGTGAAATCGAAGTTCGCGTATCCGGCAGGCGCCATGGGAGTCTCACGGATCCGCATGGTGACCAGGCCGCCGGGGCCGGTATATTTGATGGAATTGCCCAGAAGGTTCAGCAGCACCTGGTTCAGCCGCAGCTTGTCGCAGTAGATTTCCTCGTGGATTACGTCCACCGCATCGATATAGAATTCCAGCTGCTTTGCCCGGATATCCGCCTGAACGATATTGCGTAGCCCGTGGAGGATGTCGGGCAGGCTGCATTCCTGCTCATCCAGGTGCATCTTGCCGCTCTCGATGCGGCTCATGTCCAGGACATCGTTGATCAGGCTCAGCAGATGGTTGCCGGAGGTCATGATCTTCTTCAGGTATTCCTCCACCTGATCCCTGTTGTTGATATGGGTCATGGCCAGGGCGGTGAAGCCCACGATGGCGTTCATGGGGGTGCGGATATCGTGGGACATATTGGAGAGGAAGATGCTCTTGGCCTTGCTGGCCCGGTTCGCCTGCAGGAGGGCGTCCTCAAGCTGCTCCTTCTGCTCCATTTCCTTGCGGGTCTCCTCGTCCACGCTGCGCAGGCCCAGGACCATGCCGTGGCTTGTGTTCCACTCGCCTGCCCGCACAACCTTCAACTGATAATATTTCACTTCGCCGCTCTGGACAGAACGGTAATTCGTATAGAACAATTGCCTCTGCACCAGGCCTTCCTTCATGCTATCGGGAGAAAGGAATTCCCGAAGCATATCCTGATCCTCTTCATGGACGAATTCCCGGATATAAAGCTCCATGCTTTCGGAGAAGGATAAGCTGCCGCTGAACACAGAGCCGAAGAGAGAGGCATCCTTGTCCTTGATCTGGAGCAGCTTTCCGGTATCCGTGTCAAGGTCAAAGAAGCAGACGAGGTTGTAGTCGACTGTCAGGGCACGAACCAGCTCCATCTGCCTTCTCTCATTCTCCAGGCGCTCCTGGTTCTCACGCTGCTTCTGGGCCGTGCAGTCCAGCAGGAATCGCTGATAGGCCAGGCTGCCGTTTTCCCTTATGAGCTTGATATTGCCCATGATATACAGAATCTTGCCGGTCTTGTGCCGGACGCGGTATTCCACGCCGACGCTGTCGCCCTCCTTCTTCAGCGACTGGATGGCATCCCGGAGATATTCTTTGTCCGAATCCACCACAGAGGAGGCCACCATGTTGAAGCCGCCGGCCTCCATCTCCTCCTGGGATTCAAAGCCCAGGATGTCCAGGGCCGACTTGTTGACGCTGATGATGCGCGAACCGTCCAGGGTGTGGCACATGACGCCGCATTCCAGGGTGGTGAAAATGGTCTCCAGGGTCTGGTTCTTCTTGACGACTTCCTTTTCATAGGCCCGTTCCTGGGTCACGTCGATTGCCACGCCCACTGTGCCCATGACGCTGCCGTCCAGATCGTACAGGGGAGATTTATAGGTGGTGAGCAGCTTCATCCCTTCGCCGGTCTTCACCAGTTCCTCCGAGACGCAGGTAATCTCCTTGTTCATCACCTCGTTGTCGGATTCCATGCAGTCGTTGGCATTGTTGGCAGGATCGTTGGGATCCACGTCCCATATGTAAAAATGGTCACGACCTTCTACCTGCTGCTTTGTCTTGTTTACGGTCTGACAGAAACAGTCATTGACTTTTTCGTGGATTCCCTCCCGGTTCTTGTACCAGATCAGATTGGGGACATGATTAATGGTGGCTTCCAGGAAATGGCGTGTCTCCCATGAATCCTTGTCCGCCTTGTTGCCAAGCTGCCATCTCAGGAAGCGGAAGGTGAATTCCTCCTCTGACATGGGAAGCTTCCAGATATCGCTGATATGGGGAAAATCAGGGGCCAGCGCTGCAATCTGGCTGCTGTCCGCCAGCAGAATCAGCTCAGCGTCCTGGCGCTTGCCGGAAAGGAGCGTCCGAAGGGCTTCCTCCGTATCCATGGCCTGTATGTCTGCGATGATTACATCGGCTTTGGCAGCAAGTTCTTCCTGCGGGCTGTCGCTTTCCATGAATGTATGTGTGAAATGGTCAAAAGGGGCCGTCTTTTTTACGATGTCAAAAAGGCTGTCCTGTAATCCGGCTAAATAGAAATGAATATGACAATGGTACATATTCGTTTCCTCCTTGTGTTCGTTCCTTTTTCCGCTGCCTGTTTCAGGGGCGCTTCTTCTATTATATCATTGTTTATCCGGCGTGGCAACCGGATTTTGTGCGCTGTGCCGTCATCTATAAATCGCCGCAACGATTTCCGCCGTCGTCTTGGGCTTGTTCATGGCGTAGATATGGATGTCGTTCACGCCGTTCTCCTGGAGGTCGCGGATCTGGCGGATGGCATAGTCGATGCCGGCCTTGCGCATGTCCTCCTTATTGTCCCCGTAGGCGGCTATCAGATTGGCCAGGGCTTTTGGGATGCTGGAGCCAGAGAGGGTGACGGTGGTGCCCAGTTGTCCGGCGGAGGTGATGGGCATGATGCCCGCGCAGAAAGGGACGGTGATGCCTTTCCTCGCCGCCTTCTCCAGGAAGGAATAGTAGTAGTCATTGTCGAAGAACAATTGGCTGATGAAGAACTCCGCCCCCGCCTCCTGCTTCCTCTTGAGATGGTTCAGGTCGGACTCCATGCTGAAGCTCTCGAAATGCTTCTCCGGATAGCAGGCCCCTGCCATGTGCAGATCCGTGTGTTCCCGCAGGAAATCCATCATGTCGTTGGCATGGGCGAAGTCCCGGGAGGCGAACTGCTCGTCGCTCATATCCTTGGGACGGTCGCCCCGCAGGGCCAGGCAGTGGCTTATGTTGTGGCGCTTAAGCTCCCCCGCGATCCGGAGCAGGTCCTCCTTTCTGCTGCCTACGCAGGTCATATGGGCCACCGCGTCTATCCCCAGGGTATTCTGGATATAGGAAGCGATTTCCACGGTCTTGCCGGCGCGGCTCCCGCCGGCCCCATAGGTGACGCTGATGAAATCCGGGGACAGCTTCCCCAGCGCGTCCATCACCTGAAAAGCGGATTCAAAATCCCCGTCCTTCTTAGGGGGGAAGACCTCGAAAGAAAGGGTGGGCTTGTGCTCGAACATGTTCTGTAACATTTTATATCACCTTATTTTCCTTTGTTTCATGATTTCTGCTTGATTTTGCATTAAGAATATCGTAACATGAAAGAGAATGAAATTCAAGGGAAAGGTGGTTGCGATTTACAGGGCGGACAGGCTTTGGCGGAAATTGCGTGGATGCGGTTCGGCCGGGGGCGGATTCGGACTGTGGATGGCAGCGGAAGGGACATGTAGCGCTATGGAGAGACAGGGATTTCAGGGAACCGGGGAATATGTGGCCAGCGAGGAGCTCATGGCCAGCGTGAATATCGCGATTGCGTTGAAGAAGCCTCTTTTGATCAAGGGGGAGCCGGGCACGGGCAAGACCATGCTGGCGGAGGCCGTGGCGAAGGCTCTTGGGAAGCGGCTGATCATATGGAACATCAAGTCCACCACCAAGGCCCAGGAGGGGCTGTACGTGTATGACACCATCCAGCGTCTCTATGACGGGCAGTTCGGCGAGGAGGGCGTGGATGACATCGCCCATTACATCAAGCTGGGCAAGCTGGGGGAGGCTTTTGACAGCGAGGAGCAGGTGGTGCTCCTGATCGACGAGATTGACAAGGCGGATCTGGAGTTCCCCAACGATCTGCTGTGGGAGCTGGATCAGATGGAGTTCTACATCAATGAGACCAAGCGGACAGTGAAAGCGAAGCAGCGCCCCATCGTGATCATCACCTCCAACGCGGAGAAGGAGCTGCCGGACGCGTTCCTGCGCCGCTGCATCTTCCATTACATCGATTTCCCGGACAGGGAGCTGATGGAGGAAATCGTGCGGGTGCATTATCCGGACGTGGAGGAGAATCTGCTGAAGAATGCCATGGAGGTGTTCTACAATATCCGCGCCATCCGGGACATCCGCAAGAAGCCCAGCACTTCCGAGCTGATCGACTGGATCAATGCCCTGCAGATCGGGGGGATTCCGGCGGACACCATCCGCAAGGCTCTGCCTTTCGTGGGCGTGGTGGTGAAAAAGGACGAGGATCTGCAGCTGGTGCGGCAGGAGCCGAATCTGTAAGGGGGCTGCCGAGGGCTGTGAAATCCTTCAAGTGGACAGGCTGGTGACAGGGAGTATGGGAAAAATTTTGGGACAGGCTATTTTCGGTTCTGAACAGGCTGTCTTCGAGCAGGTAGAAAAAAATATAGATGACCTTGTGGCGAACAGCGTGGATTGGAGCGCGTGCGCTTCCAAAGAACAGCTGCAGGCGGCGAGGGAAGGGAAGCTGGGATTACGGTTCTTCGACAGGGATGTCCCGGAAGAGTGGCTGAAGGATGTCAAAGGAAAAAGAGTCCTCTGCCTGGCTGGCGCCGGGGGACTGCAGTTTTGACTATATCCTGAATCCGCCGTCCTTAATGTACATTCCCAGGCTCAGCGTGGTGTTTGGGGAATGCTACCGCGTCCTGGCGGAAGGCGGCGCCTTTCTCATGATGGCTCCCAGTCCGATCAATTATGTGTGCGACTATGTGGAGGATGAGGATGGCGGATACTATAAGGCCGTGCACAGAATGCCTTTTTGCTCCAGGGAGCATGACGATTCTGACTGGATCGAGTATGGGCATTCCATGGAAGAGTACTTGGGCGGCCTGATTGCGTGCGGGTTTGTGATCAACGGCTATGTGGAATGCCAGATGGAGGATATCACGGAACTGCATTTCATGACGCGGGCAATCAAGAGCCGATGACGGCAGGAAGGATGTGGCGATGGGGCAGATAGCGAATCAGATGTTCCTGGAGTGGTGCCATAAGATGGCGCGGAAGATAGGAGAGAAACGGAAAAATCGGGACGCTGAGAAGCAAAGGCCGGAAGAGGCCGGGAAAAAGGAGCGCCGATAGCACAGCTCTGGCGGCGGAGGTCAAATTAGGGAAATAGCTCCCGACAGATTTGGTGAAAATCGGTTTTATGGAAAAAGGGAAAAGAGCGGGAAGGACAGAGGTCTGCTGCAGGAATAAGGAACTGTCGTGAAATAATTTGTATATTTTTGGAATCTATGTTAATATATGTCA
>NZ_CAPDXS010000051.1:0-6569 GCF_948601915.1 uncultured Acetatifactor sp.
TGTATCGGAGTGGCGGGATTCGAACTCGCGACCTCCGCCTCCCTAAGACGGCGCTCTAACCAAGCTGAGCCACACCCCGTAACCATTTAATATTATAATCCGTACTGATAAAAATTGCAACCATTTTTTTGCAAATTTTGCATTTTAGTAGGAATGCACAAAAAATGCTGTCATTTATTGTATTTTATGCACATATCTCTCAAGAAATGCGGAGCCCCAATCCCTCAAAGCTCCGCATCCCACCTCCTAAGGCATCTCCTACGGCCTGTCCTTCTCCTCCAGCAGCCTGACCAGGAACTCCCACACCCGGCCCGTGGAAGAGATGCTCAGGGTCTCCTCCGTGGTATGGATGTCCTTCATGTCAGGGCCCATGGACACGCAGTCCAGATCCGCTATCTTGCTGCCCAGGATGCCGCATTCCAGCCCCGCGTGGATGGCCTCCACTTTAGGCGCTTTTCCGTACATTTTTTCATAGAGCGCCGTCATCTTCTCCCGCAGGGGCGAATCCTTGCGGTACTTCCAGCCCGGATAATCGCCGCTGACCGAGAAGCTCCCCCCTGCCAGGCCGATGACCGCGCAGAGCCTGTCGATCAGGGCCTGCTTTGCGCTCTCCACGCTGCTGCGCACGGAGAAATCCGCCAGGAGGCTGCCGTCCTCATAGCTCAGGATGCCCAGGTTCAGGGAGGTCTCCACCAGCCCGTGCATGTCCGCGCTCATGGCCTGCACGCCGTTCGGCAGGGCGATCAGCCAGGCCGCCGCTTTTGCCGTATCCTCCGCCGTGGTGCACAGCCAGCTTCCGGGCCTGCCCTCTCCCGCTGCCAGGAATGCCCCGGGATCCTTGGAGGAAAGCTCCGCCCGAATCTCTCCCTCCACTGTCTTCACCACATCCAGGATCGCCTCTTTGTCCCGCTCCTCCACCACCAGTACGGCTTTCGTCTCCCTGGGGATGGCATTGTCCGCCAGGCCGCCCTGCAGCCGTGAGATACCGATATCGAACGTTTCCGCCAGCCGATACAGGAGGCGCCCCATAAGGCAGTTGGAATTGCCCCTCTCCTTGTGTATCTCCCCGCCGGAATGGCCTCCCAGGAGGCCTCCTACGGTCACCTCCACGGCCACGCCCTGGCGCTGGGCCTCCGAAAGCGGCAGCTTCCCCTTGACCCTGGCTCCTCCTGCGCAGCTGGTCAGGAAGATTCCCTCGTCCTCCGAGTCCAGGTTCACCATGCGGTTCCCGGTGAGCATAGACAGGTCGATGCCCCTGGCCCCGTCCATGCCAACCTCCTCGTCCACGGTGACGATGACCTCCAGGCGGGGGTGCTTTATGGTATCGGAATCCAGCAGCGCCAGCGCATAGGCCACCGCGATGCCGTCGTCCCCGCCCAGGCTGGTGCCCTGGGCGTAGATTTCATCCCCCCGGACGGCAATCCGCAGGCCTTCCTTTGCCATGTCGATGTCGCAGTCCGGCTTCTTTACGGCCACCATGTCCATGTGGCCCTGGAGGATGACGGTGGGTTCGTCTTCATATCCGGGGACGGCCTCCTTTATGATGATGATGTTCTTCAGCTCGTCCTGAATGCAGTAAAGCCCCCTGTCCCTGGCAAACTTCACCAGATAGTCGCTGATCTGTCCTACGTTGCCCGACCCGTGGGGGATTTTCGTGATCTCCTCGAAAAAGTGAAATACGTTCTGTGGCTCCAGATTTGATAAGACTCCCATAATTGACCTCCTGTTCCAATCTCCGCAGACGCACTGTCCCTCCTGCGGAAATCCTTCCTTTCCCAAAAATTCTCCTCTATGTCCGTTCCGGATATCTCAGGTAATAATAGTCATCACCTTCCATGGCCTGCGTCCTCACAAAGCCATGCCTTTCATAAAAGGCCGTTGCTTGGCGGTTGTCCCTATGGCAGCCAAGGGCAATCGGGCGGATGCCGAATTCCTGATAGCATTCCCTGATTACCTTTTCCAGCACATAAGAGCCTATCCCCCCATTCCGGTAGCGCCTGTCGATTACAAAGCCCATGAGCCGGTAGAAGGGGGTTCCTTTCATTTCAGCGGGATCCGTCTCCCATTCCAACGCCTCCCCTAATAAGATAAGCCCGATGTAGGACTCTTTATACTTTATCGCATAAGTATGTCCGATGCAGTGATGGTCGATTCCGTATTGTGTGATTTCCGCAATGGTTTCCACCGAGTCCACAAAGGCTTCACTGACATCTTCCCGGTGGATTCTTTTCAGTTCTTCCGTGTTCGCTTCGTTCAGCAATTCGATATGGATATCCCGCCAATCCGCGTTCTCCATCTTCCACAAACTCCCTGCTTAGTTTATCAGAGCAGCCCTCCGTAAAGGCAGCCGCGTTCCATCTCCTACTATACACCATGGGCACTGTTCTTTTCAATACCTTTCATCTTTTCCCTTCTCATTTCTTACATTTCGTTGTAAAATATCCATAACAGTCCACCGAAATTCATCCGCAGCAAAGGAGCCTCCCATGAAAAGCATCGGCATCGACATCGGAACCACCAGCATCAGCCTCGTCCTCGCAGGCTTTCCGGACGGCACGCTCATCCAAGCCGTCACGCTCCCCAACAATACCTTCCTTCCCAGCGCCCGCCCCTGGGAAAGGCTTCAGGATCCCGCAGCCATCCTGGCAAAAGTCTACCCGGCTCTGGAGGGGCTGCTCTCCGCCTGGGGCGATGTGGCCGCCATCGGCCTCACCGGACAGATGCACGGCATCCTCTACCTGGACAGGAGCGGCCTCGCGGTGAGCCCGCTCTACACCTGGCAGGACGGGCGGGGGAACCTGCCTGACTATGACGGCGGAATGAGCGTCTGCCGCTGCCTGGCTGAGGCCTACGGCGTAAAACTGGCTGCCGGCTACGGCCTGGCCACCCATCTGTACAATCTGAAGAAAGGCCTCGTCCCGGCGGAAGCGGTCTCCCTGTGTACCATAGCCGACTATGTGGGCATGGCGCTGACAGGGCGCGGCGCTCCCCTGGTCCATATCAGCCAGGCCGCAAGCCTGGGCCTGTATGACTGTAAGACGAATGATTTTCTGTGGGATATCGTAAAAGAATGGGGCGCCTCCCCGGATTTCCTGCCCTCTGTCACGAAAGAACTCCTGCCGCTGGGCGCTTTCCGCGGCATCCCCGTCTGCGTCTCCATAGGGGACAATCAGGCCAGCTTCCTGGGCTCGGTGGGCGAGGACCGCGACTGTGGGCTGGTGAACATCGGGACAGGCTCCCAGATTTCCGTGCTGTCCCATACCTGCTTCCAGGGTGAGGGCATCGAGGCCAGGCCCTTCACCGGGGACAGCTATCTGCTGGTGGGGGCAGCACTGTGCGGCGGCAGCGCCTATGCGGCCCTGGAGCGGTTCTTCAGAGAATATGCGGCAGCGGCAGGCGGGGCGGATGTGCCCCAGTATGACGTCATGAGAGAACTGCTGGACAGGCAGGAGGACACTGACGAGAGCTGGACAGTCCGCACCTCTTTCCTGGGCACCAGAGAGAACCCCCGGGAGACCGGCTCCGTCAATGGAATCCGCCTGGACAATTTCCGCCCCGCCGCCCTGATTCGCGGCGTCCTGGACGGCATGGCCCAGGAGCTTTACGGCCTGTACCATACGATCCAGACCGGGACCGGGCTCTCCCCCGCCAGGCTTATGGCCTCCGGCAACGGCGTCCGCAGGAACCCTGCACTCCGGGACATCCTCCGGGCCCGCTTCGGAATGCCCCTCGCCGTCGTGGCCCACCAGGAGGAGGCCGCTTACGGAGCGGCTGCAGCAGCCGTCTCTATGTCCCCGAAAATCCGCAGAGGCTGATGCCTGCCCTGCGGATTCTGCCATGAAGCGGCGCCCTCTCCAGGCATTCCTCAATGCTTTCCACGCCCTCTTCTTCGCTTCCCCCGGAAAGCGATCCCCCCAAGCGCCCCCAGCAGCAGCACGACGGACGACAGAATCGTAATCCACGCATTCTCGGAGAATCCGGCCACCAGATACCCGAAGAAGCACACCGCCGCCACCAGCGTGGCATAGGGAAGCTGGGTCTCCACATGGCGCAGATGCTCGCACTGTGCCCCGGTGGAGGCCAGGATGGTGGTGTCGGAGATAGGCGAGCAGTGGTCGCCGTAGACGGAACCCGCCAGAGTGGCCCCCAGGGCGGGAATCAGGACGGCAGCCCCCTCGCCTCCCGCGCACATCATGGACACGATGGGCAGCAGGATGCCGAACGTCCCCCAGGCCGTCCCCATGGAGAAGGACAGGAAGGCCGCCACGGCGAACACGATGGCGGGCAGGAAACCAAAGGGAAGGTTCACAGCGCTGACGAAATGGCTGACGAAGATGCCGGTCCCGATCATCTCCCGGCACACGCCGCCCAGCCCCCATGCCAGAATCAGGATGGTCAGGGCGGGAATCATGGTCTTGATTCCGTCGATGATCCCTGTCATGAACTCCCGCAGACCCATGATGCGCCTGGGCAGGTACAGGGCCAATGCCACCACCAGAGCCGCAAAGGTCCCCAGGGTAAGGCCCGCCGTGGGATTCTCCCCGATGGCCTCCGTGAAGGCCTTGCCCGTGCCCGCGAAGAACCCGCCCACATATGCCATTCCCAGAATCGCGCACACAATCAGCGTCACCACGGGCAGCGCCAGATCCAGCACCGTCCCCCGCTTTCGCTTAAGCGTCTCTTCTGCTGCGCCAGTCCGTCTTTCTTCCCTGCCGGCCTCCGCTTTTTCCATGGGGCCGAAGTCGAAATCCGTGAAGCATAAGGCAAACACCATGACGATCGTCAAAATAGCGTACAGATTATAGGGAATCGTCCGCACAAAGGCGTTCAGGCCTCCGGCCTCCTCCACCTCCGAGGCCACTGCCACCGCCCAGCTGGAGATCGGCGCGATGATGCACACCGGCGCGGCCGTGGCATCCAGCAGATAGGCCAGCTTCTCCCTGGAAATCCGGCATTTGTCCGTGATGGGCCGCATCACGGTCCCCACCGTCAGGCAGTTGAACCCGTCGTCCACGAAAATCATAAGCCCCAGCGCGGCAGTGGCCAGCTTGGCGCTTCTCTTGCTCTTGATCCGCTTCCCCGCCCACTGCCCGTAGGCATCCGAGCCTCCGGACCTGGTGACGATGACCACCAGAGACCCCAGCAGCACCAGGAAGATAATCATGTAGCCGTTCTGCCCGATCTTCGCCGCCAGCATGTCGAACACATATGTAACCGCCTGCAGGATATCCCCCCCTGTGCAGAAGCAGTAAATGCACATCCCGGAGAATATCCCCAGGAACAGGGAGGAATACACCTCCTTGCTGATCAATGCCAGCGTAATCGCAATCAATGGCGGCAGGATGGACAGCCATCCCGCCTCTATCATTTCCAGTCCCATGCAGATTCCCTCCTTGTCTTCCATTCCCGCATCCTTCCCGCACATGGCGGGCATATACGGCCTTCCGTCCATTATACAGGATTTTCCTGAACAGGACAAGCTGTTTCGGCCGGCCCGCTCCCGAATGTTCTCACTGCTTTTTACTATTCGAGGAATTTAGTATTAATATTATTGCATCCATGAAACGCTATTTTAATATCCCTAAAATATATTAAAATAATATTTACGTTATGTAAACATTCCGCATTGCCAATACAGAAGAGAAAAGGGAGGCGGCATTTCATGAGAGACATTGGTGCGACGCTGGCACAGCTGCGCAGAGAAAGAGGCCTGGGCCAAAAACAGTTGGCCGCGATCCTGAACCTGTCCGTAAGCGCTCTCTCCAGCTATGAAAACTGTGTGCACGCCCCTGACCTGATGATGCTGAGCCGGTTGGCGGAGTTCTACGATGTCACTACGGATTATCTGCTGGGGCGCACGGAATACCGCTGTCCTCCCGAGGCCCTGCGCCGGCGCGTGGCCATAGATTTCACCGTACAGGACATCATCAATACCGTTCTGGAGCTGAAGCCGGAGGCCCGGAACTCCGTGGTGGACTTCGTGAAGTACATGAAGCATCTGTACGGGGAACCGCCGGAATAAAAAAATATCCTGTGGATGTATAATACGGGCTAAAGAGGGCATATTATAGTACAGATGGACGGAAGACGTCCCTCAGACGATCCTCGATAGCTCAATGGTAGAGCACTCGGCTGTTAACCGAGGGGTTGTTGGTTCGAGCCCAACTCGGGGAGCGCGGCCCGCCGCAGGAGCGGTGGCCAGAAAACCCGCAGGCATCCGTGTCTGCGGGTTTTGCTGAGCATGGAACAAAAAAGAACAGCCAAACCGCTTTGACTGTTCTTCTCTCTGCCATCATGGAGAGCAGGATACGGGAATCGAACCCGCCTCCTCAGCTTGGGAAGCTGATATACTACCAATGTACTAATCCTGCCTGACAACAAAGTCATTATACCACATCCGATACCGTTTTGCCAATAGTTTTTTTCAGAAATTTAAAAAAATTTTTAAACGGCCTTTTCCGGCTTCCTCTGCCCCTCGAGAATCTCCTCCAGCGTCCTGGGCGTATAGCCCATGTAGTCGATCATGGCGCCGCAGTTGAACATCTGGCAAGGCTTGTCGTAGAGGGCCT
>NZ_CAPDXS010000051.1:6579-31565 GCF_948601915.1 uncultured Acetatifactor sp.
TCCATCTCGTACTTCACCCGCTCCATCATGTTCCACTCGAAGCTGATGTGGACATGGCCGTACAGATGGCACCAGCCGTAATAATGGCGGTTGAAGCAGGGGATGGGATAGTGGCTGAGCACTATGCCCTTCCCCTGGGGGAACGTCAGCTCCTTATAGTCCGCGATTTCCATGAAGAGGGACTGGAACTCCCGGTTCTTCAGCAGCCTCTTGTCGTGGTTCCCGACAATCAGATGCTTCTTCCCGTTCAGCGCCCCGAGGATCTCATTGGTTTTGGTGGCATTATGCCAGCTGATGTCCCCCAGGACGAACACCTCGTCCTCCGGGCCCACCGCATTGTTCCAGTTGTCCATCAGGGCCCTGTCGTGCTCCTCTATGGTCTTGAAGGGCCTGTTGTCAAAGGCCAGCGCGTTCTCATGCCCGAAATGGGTGTCCGCGATAAAGAAATATGCCACTGAAGCTCCCTCCTTCCGCTCTGCGGGGCGCATCCTGCGGCCCCACAATCCGGCCGTCCTATGCCCCCAGAATATCGATCTGGCACATCCGCATGGTCTCCAGCGCGGCCTCGTGGGTCTTCGGGGTCACACCGGCACAGCAGGCGGCATCCACGGAAATGCGCGCCTCCGGGAAATGGGCCTTCAGCAGCAGCGCGTTGGACACCACGCAGATGTCCGTGCACAGCCCCACCAACTGGATTTCCACCTCGCCGCCCGCAGCCGCCCTGCCGATCTCCTCCGCCAGCTTCGTGGAACCGAATGTCCCTTTTTCGATAGTGCGATAATTCTTCTCCGACAGGGCGTACATCACTTTCTCGTTCAGGAGCCACCCGTCGCTGTCCTTGATGCAATGGGGCACAGGGAGCTTCTTCCCCTCCGCCGTCTCCAGGTAATCTGGGCCATGGGTGTCCAGAGTGGCGAATATCCTGCCCTCAAAGCCCTCTATCTTCGACACCACATTGTCCACGATCCCCAGGGCTTCCTTTGTCCCCAGGCTTCCGTCCACGAAGTCCCTCTGCATGTCTACCACTACCAGAATCTTCTCCATATTACCTCCTGTCCCGTTTCCGCATTCCGGAATCCCTGCCGTCTATTCGCCCTCCCTGTCCGGAGAAGGCCTTTTACAAAAAACCCCGGGACAGACTCTGTTCCCGGGGTTTGCCTGGTCATGCCAGCTTGCTCTTGGCCAGCTCTGCCAGCGTCTTGAAGCCGTCGGCATCGTTCACTGCCATCTCTGCCAGCATCTTCCTGTTGATTTCCACTTCAGCCAGCTTCAGGCCGTACATGAACCTGCTGTAGGACAGGCCGTTGATCCTGGCCGCGGCGTTGATACGCGCGATCCAGAGCTGCCTGAACTGACGCTTCCTCTCTTTTCTGCCCCTGTATGCGGTGGCGAGGGCCCTCATGACGGACTGCTTCGCAATCCTGTACTGTTTGCTCCTCGCTCCCCTGTAGCCCTTTGCGAGCTTCAATACTCTTTTATGTTTTTTCTTGGCGTTCAAGCCACCTTTAATTCTTGCCATTCTTAATCTCCTCCTGATTCAAATTTATACTGCGTAACTATTTCAAGTAGGGCAGAATCTTCTTCATGTTCTTCTCGTTCGTCTTGTCCGTTATAGCGGGCTTACGCAGATTACGCTTGGTCTTGCGAGACTTCTTGGTCAAGATATGGCTCTTGTAAGCCTTGTTCCTTTTCAGCTTACCCGTTCCGGTCATTTTAAAACGCTTTGCAGCAGATCTGTTTGTCTTCATTTTGGGCATAGCAATTTCCTCCTAAATTTAAATAATCTATATATACTCGGCGATAGTTCCTTTACAGCAGACGCCGTTTATATATGAAGCCTTGCGCTCTAGCGCTTTTCCGTCAGGAACATGGTCATGCTCCTGCCTTCTACCTTGGGCGCTTTCTCAATCACCGCGATATCGGCCACGCTCTGGGCGAAATCGTCCAGGATGTGCTTGCTGGTGTTCATATGGGCCATCTCACGACCGCGGAACCGAAGCGTTATCTTCACCTTGTCGCCCTTGCTCAGGAACTTCCTGGCGGCGTTGACCTTGGTGTTCAGGTCGTTGGTGTCGATGTTGGGGGAGAGGCGGATTTCCTTGATTTCAATGGTCCTCTGCTTCTTCTTTGCCTCTTTTTCCTTTCTGACCATCTCATACTTGTACTTCCCGTAATCGACGATCTTGCACACCGGGGGCTTCGCGGTGGGGGCAATCTTTACCAAGTCCAGGCCCGCCTCCTCAGCCATCCTCATAGCCTCCCTCGTAGGCATGACGCCGAGCTGCGCGCCGTCTTCGCCAACCAGGCGGATCTCCTTGTCCCGAATCTGTTCGTTAATCATTAAATCGCTAATGGTCTTATACCTCCCCATAAGAAAAGTGGATAGCATGACTATCCACTTTCACTCATTCAGCCCAGGGCAGCCCACTGTCTGCCTGTGAAATCCATATCGTGAACGCTTACTGGCCCGATTGCCGTAAGGTGAGAGCGGATACTCTGCTTTGTCAATGTGTTCTTCACACATTTAGCAATTCTACCATAGATTCCATCTGCTGTCAATATCCGATTTTTCTTTTTTGCTTTTTTTGCTTTTTTACTTTTTGCTTCTTAAATCTTTTTTCTGCCGTTCCTACTTCTCGGTAAATGTGGCGCATTCCGTGCCCCTGCAGTCGCAGGCTCCGCAGCCCTTGATGTCCACATGGTCGGCATGGCATTTGTAGTTGGAATTGTACACACATTTCACCGCTTCGCAGTCTATGCTGATGGTCTTGCTGGGATGCACCACGGAGCTCTTAAAGGAATCCATGCCCTCCCGTCTCTGGGTGAAGCTCTCGCAGCAGGTTTCCTCACAGCAGCAGGCCTTCTGTCCGCCTACCATGATATCCCCTTTGCTGCACAGGTGCTGTTCATTGTAGCTGCAGTTTTCCACCGCGCATTTCAAATCCGCCATATTGGCCTCCTTCTGCGCTGCTGTCACTTTTCGCTCACGCGGATCCGCGGCAAGCAGCGCGGAGGCGGCGGATCCGGACAGGACATGCGCCGCGCCTGTGACGCCGGTGCCTGCACTCCTGTCAGGATTAGTATGCCTCATTCTGTCCTGTCTATTCCTCTTTACGCTTTGGCGTTCTCCTGAATTTCCTCTTTTCGAATCTCCTTGGTGCGGATTTCCTCGCAAATCTGGTCCAGGAACGCTGCTAACGGCTTCTGCCCCTCGTCCCCGGCGAAGCGGCTCCTGACGGATACCAGCCCTTCCTCTTCCTCCTGCTGGCCCACCACCAGCATGTAGGGCACCCTGTCCAGCCTGGCCTCGCGGATCTTGAAACCGATTTTTTCGGAGCGGTTGTCCACGGTGGCGTCGATGTCCTTTGCCTTCAGCTCCTTCAGCACCTTTGCGGCATAGGCCTCGTATTTCTCCGAGATTGGAAGCACCCGCACCTGCTCCGGGCACAGCCAGGTGGGGAACTTGCCCGCGTACTTCTCGATCAGCCAGGCCAGCGTCCGCTCATAGCAGCCGATGGAAGTCCTGTGGATGATATAGGGGCGCACCTTGTCGCCGTTCTCGTCGATATAGTACATGTCGAACTGCTCCGCCAGCAGGGCGTCCCACTGGATGGTGATCATGGTGTCCTCCTTGCCGTACACGTTCCTGGCGTTGATGTCCACCTTGGGCCCGTAGAAGGCGGCCTCCCCCACGTCCTCGGTGAAGGGGATCCCAAGCTCTCCCAGCACCTGGCGGATATGGCCTTCCGTCTCCTCCCAGACTTCCGGCTCGCCGATATATTTCTCCCGGTTCTCCGGATCCCATTTGGACAGATGATAGGTCACGTCCTCCTCCAGCCCCAAAGTCTGCAGGCAGTACTGGGCCAGGGCGATGCAGCCCTTGAACTCCTCCACCATCTGATCCGGCCTGACAATCAGGTGTCCCTCGGAGATGGTGAACTGCCGTACCCTGGTGAGGCCGTGCATCTCCCCGGAATCCTCGTTGCGGAACAGCGTGGAAGTCTCGCCGTAGCGGCAGGGCAGGTCGCGGTAGGACTTCTGGCTGTTCTTGAACACATAGTACTGGAAGGGGCAGGTCATGGGGCGCAGGGCGAAGACTTCCTTGTCTTTTTCCTCGTCCCCCAGCACGAACATGCCCTCCTTGTAGTGGTCCCAGTGGCCGGAAATCCTGTACAGGTCGCTCTTTGCCATCAGCGGGGTCTTGGTGCGCACATACCCCCACTCCTTGTCCTCCAGGTCTTCGATCCAGCGCTGGAGCTTCATGACCATCTTGGTCCCCTTGGGGGTCAGCAGGGGCAGGCCCTGGCCGATCACGTCCACGGTGGTGAACAGCTCCATCTCCCGGCCCAGCCTGTTGTGGTCCCGGCGCTTTGCGTCCTCCATGCGCTCCAGATGGGCCGCAAGCTCTTCTTTCTTATTATAAGCGGTGCCATAGATGCGCTGGAGCCTGGCCCTGTCGGAATCCCCTCTCCAGTAGGCCATGGAGGAGGAAATCAGCTTGAAGGCCTTCACGCCCTTTGTGCTCATCAGGTGGGGCCCGGCGCAGAGATCCACGAAATCCCCCTGCCTGTAGAATGAAATCTCCGCGTCCTCGGGCAGGTCCCGGATCAGCTCCACCTTGTAGGGCTCGCCCCTGTCCTCCATGAACCGCACCGCCTCGTCCCGGGGCAGGGTAAAGCGCTCCAGCTTCGCGCCCTGCTTGATGATCTTCTTCATCTGGGCCTCGATGGCATCCAGATCCTCCCTGGAAAAAGGCTCGTGGTCGAAATCGTAGTAAAACCCTGTATCGATGCTGGGGCCGATGGCCAGCTTCACCTGGGGGAAGAGATTCTTCACCGCCTCCGCCAGCACATGGGATGCCGTGTGGCGGATGGTGGAAAGGCCCTCCGCGTCATTCGCCGTGCAGATGCTCAGCTCGCAGTCCCCATCAACGACTGTCCGCAGATCTACCACCCTGCCGTCCACCTTGCCGCAGCAGGCCGCCCTTGCCAGCCCCTCGCTGATGTCCATGGCGATGTCATACACGCTGAGCGCGCTCTCATATTCTTTTACGGAACCGTCTTTTAATGTAATCTTCATCTCTGTCCCTTCTCCCTTCTCTTTTTTCCGGCACATCTGCAGCCGCAGCCTTTCTTATCTTTTTTGTTTTCTTTTTTGTATCCTTTTTTCTTACCTGTTTCGTTTCCCTGCTCCAGCTTCCCGGTACCGGCCTCACAGCCGCTGCCGTCCCCATTGCCGCAGCCGCTGCCGTTCCCGTTGCCACAGCCAATCATGACACCGTGGGTCATGGGCGCCATCCGCAGCCCCCGGACAATCCCGGCCAGCAGGCACAGGCCCGCGACCATCCAGAGGGTCGTCTTCGTCATGGTCACCTCTCCGTCGAAACAGATCTCCTTCAGTCTCCTGCATCTCTCCCTGCATTCTTCCATTTTCTGTCATCTCCTTTCCTCCCTGTGAACCGGAATCCGGCAGGGAAATGCTGACGAAAAAAAGCCCCCTGCAATATCACTATTGCAAGGGACGTTTTTATCCCATATCCACCACAGGATTCCATAAAACGCGGTTCCACCCTTGTTGCAGTCCGGGCCTCTCCCGGCTGCCGCCTTCCTTTGCCTGTAACGGGGGCCACCGTGCCCGATTAAGGGCCGCTCCGAGACGGTCTTCAAATGTTTCGCGCCTGGGCCGCTCACAGCCCCGGTCTCCCGGGCGGCCCTCTCTGGAGGCGTTTCACATCCTACTCTTCTCTTCAACGCTTTCCCAAAGGGATATTCCATCCCTTTTTCCTATCATAATACCTTCGCGGCGGAATGTAAAGAGTTTTTTTGAAAAATTCACGTATCTTGCACGTATCTCCGCCTACAGCCTACAGCGCCTTTGTGCCGTTGATGGCGGCCGTGATATAGCCGCTTACCTCCTCCCTGCTCAGGTCCAGGGCCACCGCCAGCTCCCCGTAGAGATTCTCCTCCGCCAGGTGGAAGTATTTGGCGTCCACCGCCGTGATCTTCCGGCCCGCCTGGATGCGCTTCTGCTTGCGCTGGTGTATGGTCTTGATGAGCTTGACCAGCTCCTGGCAGTCATTGGACTTCATGCAGTCCTTGTACATCTGCTCGGTCATTTTATCATTTGTGATGACCAATAGCGGAATTTCCGGAATCGTACCGATCAGCCGCTCTGCCTCCGTCCGCTCCAGGACCTTGCGCATGGTATGGTCCTTCTGGGAATCCACCGGCACATACACAGTGCTCCCCGCCGAGTAAAGAGGCTTCAGAATATAGTATTCCTTCTCCTTATCCGCGCCAGAAATATTGAGGACGGTGATATTTTCTACCTCACAGACGCCCTTGTTGCTGCATATCACATAATCTCCTATCTGAAACACCTGTACCCTCACTTTCCGCATGCTTGCTGACTATCAATATCTCCACTATATGTTATACCCATATTATAACAGATTAAACATATAAATGTCAGCACATTTTACAAAATCAGATCATTTTTGTGAAATGTGCGCATGAGGGAATTGTGGTATTTTGTATAGAATATTCACACATATTTTGTCAATCGATAACTTTTACACTCTCAATGACAGGCTGATACTGGCTCTCCACTGTGTTATTACTGTCAGGGATATAGGCTTCCTCCGTGATGGCGTCGCAGATGGCGTCCACCACCTCCATGCCCTCCGTCACATACCCGAAACAGGCGTACTCTCCGTCCAGGAAGACGCTGTCGGCGTGGACGATGAAGAACTGTGAGCTGGCGCTGTCCATCATCTGGGAACGCGCCATGGAGATAGCCCCCCTGGTGTGGGACAGGTTGTTCTCCACCCCGTTCTTGGAAAACTCGCCCTTGATCTGCTCCTCGGAGCCGCCTCTGCCATTGCCCAGGGGATCCCCGCCCTGTATCATAAAGCCCGAAATTATGCGGTGGAAGGTCAATCCGTCATAGAATCCCTCCCCCGCCAGCTTCAGGAAATTCTCCACCGTGATCGGCGCCGCATCCCCGTCCAGCTCCACGGAAATGGTGCCGTAATCCTTCACCACAATCTCCACATGATGCTTCCCGGAGGCGTCCACGGCCCCTTCGGTGCCGGCTTCCTCTTCCTCCTGCGTGCTCTCCTGGGCGGGGCTTGTCTCCTGCCCCGAGTCCGCGGAGGATTCCTGCTTTTCCTTGTCCCCGCAGGCCGCCAGCGATACTGCCATTACTGCTACCAGCAAAATGCCCAACAATCTCTTTTTCATTTTCTCTCCCTTTCTTTCCTTTCGTCCCGCAACAATAGTGCCATCACAGGAGCCCATGCAACTATGATGACACTACGAAGCTTTTTTTATGCAAAATAACCAATGGTTACCCGCTTTCTTTCCGAAAACTCTATACGGTGAAGTCAAAACGCTGGCCTGTGGTGCTCTGGCGCTCCTCTTTTACGGCGTTCCAGTCCACATTTGCGATTTTCTCCGCCAGCTCCTCTATCGTGGAGGCATATACGGTGGTGCGCTTGCCGGTGGCCTTTCCGTGGGCCAGATATTCCGCGGCCTCTGCCTTGCCGTTTTCCTTTGCGGCGTCTTTCTTATCCTCGCGCTGCTTTTCGATGCGCTCCCGTTGCTTCTCGCTGTTCTTCTCCAGCTCCGCGAAGAAGGAGACCTCTCCGTCATCGCCGAAAGATATGCCGATCCGGGTCACATCATCCGCCTTGTCGCCAAGCTTTGTCTTCATCTCGTCCAGCTTGGACACGGCGCCGTCCAGGATCTTCATATTCTTGTTCTTCACGTCCTCGTCCGCAGCCATCTTCTCCAGCTCTTCCGGCGTGAAGAGAGCGCTGTACTCTGCCGTGCCCCGGGACATCAGGGAAGCCGCCTCCTCGTCCGTCTCGAAATCGGCCACGATGAAGTCCATGTTGCTGTAGGTCTTCTTCAGCTCCTTCAGCAGGTTCTGGGCCGCCTTGCTCAGGGTGGGAGCCTTCTTGCCCTCCCCGGAGGCATTGGCCTTCTTCGCGCTGCCTGCCTTCGCTCTGTCCGCATCCTTTGCAGCCTGCGTCGTCTTCTCATAAAGGCTGCTCTGATAATAATTTCCTATTTTTTCCATTTTCTGCCCTCCATAGCTTTTTACGCATCATCCTTTGATGCCTGTCTGTCTCTCCTGCAGGCTGTACCCTTTTTATCAGGATACAATCTTTCTGGTTTTTATTTCGGCAAAATTGAGGAAAACTTTACCGTTAAACGAAATAGACTTCCCGTCTGTCAAAAGCGGACGCTTTTCCTTGACAAGGAATCCATGCTGCTATATACTGACAAAAATATCTGCCTGTCATGCACTCCACAGGCAAGCCAACGAGGAAAGAATGTAAGTCCGAAGGAGACAGCCATGCCAAATATCATTCCCATCACAGATTTTTCCGCGCCGGAACTGGATGTCTATGCGCGCCTGTCGGAGATACAGCTCTATCATTACCGGGAACCTGACTATGGGATATTTATCGCGGAAAGCCCCAAGGTCATTGAGCGCGCCCTGGATCAGGACTATGTCCCCGTCTCCATGCTGGTGGAGGAAAAGGACGTGGACGGACAGGCCAGCCAGATCATCGGCCGCTGTCAGGATATCCCTGTCTACACTGCCAGCCTGGATGTGCTGACGCAGCTCGTGGGTTTTCATCTGACCCGCGGCATTCTGTGCGCCATGCGCCGCCGTGAGCTCCCTGCTGTCAGTGAGGTCTGCGCCCATGCCCGCCGTATCGCCGTGCTGGAGAGGATCATGAACCCCACCAATGTGGGCGCCATCTTCCGCTCTGCCGCAGCGCTGGGGATGGATGCCGTGGTTTTGACACCCTCCTGTACCAATCCCCTGTACCGCCGCGCCATCCGGGTCAGCATGGGAACCGTCTTCCAGATTCCCTGGACGTTCCTTGGCCAGGAAGCGTCAGTGCCTGTTTTAAGGGCGCTGGGCTTTCAGACTGCCGCCATGGCGCTGAGCGGGCAGTCCGTAAGCATCGATGACCCCCGGCTTATGGCAGCGGACAAGCTGGCGGTCATCCTGGGTTCCGAGGGGGACGGCCTGGCGGCAGACACTATTTCGGACAGCGACTATACAGTGCGCATTCCCATGGCCCACGGGGTGGATTCCCTCAATGTGGCTGCGGCCAGCGCCGTTGCTTTCTGGCAGCTTGGACGTACCCATTCATAAAAGGTAAAAAATCGGTTCTGCGGGAGAAATCATTCCGTCTCCGCAATCTCTCTCCGCACCGTCTCTATTTCATCCTGTGAAAAGCTGGACACTATAAAGGCAATCTCTTCTGTAGGGTAATTCTTTCTGATCATTTTGATTACAGACTCCCTTGCCGCCTGCCTTTTCTCTGCTTCTGCTCTGGCGATCGCTTCCTGTTTCTCCTGTTCAATAATCCAGCCGACCTTGGTCATCTCTATCATCCTCCTTATCTTATTCGCGGTCTCCATGTCGATCAATTTGTCCGAGAAGGCCAATATCCCGGCCAGCGCAAAGACCTGCTGGCTTCTGTCCTGGATCTGTGCCGCCAGGCTTACGGACTCACGGATTTTTTCTTCCTTCTCTTCCTTCTTCCGGTAGGAAAGCGGCAGTATGATGAACCCCATCAGCTCCTCGTCGTCCAGCGGCTCGTTCCTCTCCACCTTCTCCTTCAGATGGCGGAAAAGCCCTCCTGAGTCCAGTTCCGAGAGGAATGCCGGCTCCAGCCTCATCCTGACCGCCCCGATATCGTACTCGTCAGATACCTGTCTCCTCTCTATATCGCCTGTGTAGATGACAATCATCCGGAGCATCGGGCAGACCTTTTTCTCCTGTTGGTATCGATCGGCTATCCCTGCCAGATAATTGAGGTATTTTACCTTATCCTCTTTCTTATAGTCGCTTTCATAGTCCACCAGCGCAACGGTGCCGTCCACAAGCTCGAACAGGTTGTCCAGGCGCAGCTCGTTCGCCCTGACAGACGGTATGTTGGTGGGCAGCACAGCCTTTACCTCCGGTATGTCCAATCCGTATACCCGGAAGGTCTTCCCCTTGAAATTTTCGGCCAGCAGCTTGCTGGTGATGTCCTTATTCTGATAGGCTATCCCTCCCTGGTTCATGTGGACAGCACCATTCGCGGCTGTGGCGGCGCTGCATTTCTTCCGATTTTTTGTTTTTTTCATTCCTGATGTACCTTCCTTTCCTGATGACACTGGCTGACACCGGCGGCTATCCAGGAAAGGCGGTCTCCCTTCCTGCATAGGCTGTGTTTTAAAGTTCCTGGGATTACAGGCTTGCGCCCGGCAAGAAGTTCGATTTGATAGACTCCATGTCCTGCACGGATTCTATTGGTATATGTTACAGAAAAGACCGCTTGGCCTTTAGACTACTGTAAGAACTGAATTCTTGGCTTGTTTTCAGGATAACATGATATGGGGCGGATTGCAAGAGAAATTTTATGCGGACTGGTAATGTGCAGACTGGTGATGATGTCATAGTTACTTTTCATGGGGTGGGGAAAGTATAATTGATAATTGTGCAAAACGCTGAAATTAAAAAAATAGTTATCCACTCCAAAGCGGCTGCTTTTGAGGAAATGTGGATATCCATCCACTCCTCTGGAACAGCTGCTTTTCTTTTTGCCAAATCCGGCTGGAATCACCTGGTATTTTCTGCTCCCGGCTCATTTAGTCGGCCATTTTCCCAAGGTTTGACCTGGTAATTCTTACCAAAACCAAAAGTTATCCACAATCGCTTTTTCCCCCGTTTTCTGTTATATTAGACGTACGGAGGGATATGGAATGAAACATGAGAGTCCAGAGACAAGGCTTATCCGTGAACAGAACCGGTACATCCGGATCCTGGAGGAACAGCTGGATGTGTGCAGGGAACAGCTCAAGGCCCAGGAGCAGCTGATTGAGGAGCAGAACCAGGCGCTGGCGCTGTTCGCAGAGGCATTGCGCGAAGAGAGGGAGTAAGGCAGGAGGAGCAGACGCATGAACGACAGGGAATACTTTCTGACAACTTCATTGTCCTATCAGCTGCAGGCCGCCCGCCGTGAGCTTGCGGGCTTCCGGTCAGGGGAGGCCTGGCAGAAGATGCGTGCGGATTACGAGGGGATCATCCGTGAGAAAGACCTTGCCATCAAGAAGCTGCAGAAAGAGCGGGACGAATTCTCTTTTTCCCGCAGGAAGATCACGAAGCAGTGGCTGGACGTGCTGGAAGATGTCCGGAAAGAGTATGAAAAAGAGACGGCGAGGCTGAAGAAAGTCATTGCGGAGCTCCTGGACATGGTCGCGAGCCTGAAGAACCGCAACAGCGAGCTGGATGAAAAAAGGAAGAAAGCGCTTTCCGATTATTATGATGTCGCGGTGAAGCTGGAGGAGGCGCAGGGACTGATCATGAAGCTCACGGCACAGGTGAACCATAACTATGAGAACTCGTCCCTGCCCTCATCCAAATGCATCGGCCGCAAGAAGATCGTGAACAACAGGGAAAAGACCGGAAAGAAGCCGGGCGGGCAGGCGGGGCATCCCCACCATCCGCGCAGGCCTATGGAGCCGGACCGGGTCGTGGAGATAGCGGCGGAAGAAAGGTTCAGGGACGGTTCAAGATATGTCCCCACCGGGAACATGGTCTCCAGGCAGGCGATAGGGATCTCCATCGTACCGGTGGTCACCGAATACCGTACCGCGGAATTCTACGACAAAAAGAAAGGGAGGAATGTGCATTCCGCATTCCCGTGCGGGGTGACAGACGACGTGAACTATGACGGATCCATGAAAGCGGTCCTCTTCCTCCTCAACAGCAGGTGCAACGTGTCCCTGGAGAAGACGGCACAGTTCGTCCGAGACGTGACGGATGGGGCGGTCTCTCCCTCGGTGGGGATGATAAACGGGCTGTGCCGGGAGTTCTCATCGAAGAGCAGGCAGGAACAGGACAGGCTGTTCGTGGCGCTCCTCGACGCGCCGGTGATGCATGTGGACGGCACAGCGGCAAGGGTCAACGGGAACAATAACAATGTAGTCGTGTGCAGCAACGGCGCGGCGACCATGTATTTCGCAAGAGAGAACAAAGGGCATGCCGGGATCAGGGACACGCCTGTGGAGGCTTTCGGCGGGATCCTGATCCATGACCACGAGGCGTGCTTCTACAGCTATGGCTCCGACCATCAGGAGTGCATGGTGCACATAGAACGCTATTTAAGGGACAGCATAGAGAATGAAAAGGGCCTCACCTGGAACGGACAGATGCTTGCGCTCATACAGGAGATGATACATGAGAACAAAACAGCCCCCACGGAGGGGATAGCACAGGAGAAAATCGCCGGGTTCGAGGCACGGTACGATTCCATCGTGCAGACGGCAGCAAAAGAATATGCAGATGCCCCTCCGACGGACTATTACAGGGATGGGTACAACCTGTACCTGCGGATGGTCGAATATAAGCATAACCACCTCCTGTTCCTATCCAATCCCCTTGTGGAGCCCGATAACAACCTCTGTGAGCGGAAAGCCCGGGTACTGAAAGGGAAGATAAACCAGGCAATCTCGCTGAGGAGCTTCCGGCATCTGGAATATTTCTGCGAATGCCTGAGCGTCATCGACCATTTGGCAACAGATGAGACGAATAACCTTTATCAATGCATAAAGGAAATCTTCAAAAGGCCAAAGCCGGGCAAGCCAAAACCAGAAAATAGGGAACTTTCTAATACGGCACTACCTGCGTGAAAAGCAGGAAGAGGGGCTCATGAGAGCCCCCTTTTATCATGTCTTATTTCCCCACCCCATGAAAAGTAACATGTCATAGGAAAAAAATAATGATATGAAAAATAAAGCGTTGACGTACAGAAAACTGTACAGTATAATATAAGTACAGAAAACTGTACTCATATTTTGGAGGTGTCATCTCATGTTGGCGGTAAATTATACAAATCTTCGCGATAATATGAAAATGTATATGGATAAGGTAACTGACGACTACGAAACCATGATAGTGACAAGGAAAGATAATAAAAATGTGGTCATAATCTCAGAAGAAACTTATAACAATCTTATGGAAAATATTTATGTTATGGGCAATAAAGAGAACTATGACTGGCTGATGAAAGGCAAATCACAATTGGAAAATGGCCAATGCGCTGCCCATGAGTTGATCGAGGTGGCTGAGCATGAATAAGGTATTTGCAGACACCGGCTGGCAGGATTATCTTTATTGGCAGACTGAAGACCGAAAAACTCTGAAAAAGATTAATCAGCTAATCCACGATATTGCCCGGAACGGCAATGAGGGCATAGGAAAACCAGAACCGTTAAGCGGAAATCTGTCCGGATATTGGAGCAGACGAATCAACGACAAAGACCGATTGATTTACAGAATAGATGAAAACAACATATACATTCTGGCTTGCAGGTATCATTATGGGGATAAATAAGCGGTCAGGCTTTACCTGCATCAAAAACTTTATTTCGCCAAAATCGAGGAAAACTTTACCGTTAAACGGAATAGACTTCCCATCCCGGATATGGTATACTTTTAGCACTTACACAAGACAGCGGGCAGCGAACCCGATGCAAGGAGGGACCGTACATGAATTATCGAAAATTAGGCAAGACAGGGCTCATGGTCAGTGAGATTGGCCTGGGCGGAGAATGGCTGGAGCGGCATGATGCCGAGGAGGTGAAGCAGGTCGTCCGGCGCTGCCAGGAGGCCGGCATCAATATCCTGGACTGCTGGATGTCCGAGCCCGGCGTGCGCACCAACATCGGCAGCGCCATCGCCGGAAGCCGGGAGAAATGGTATATCCAGGGCCACATCGGCTCCACCTGGCAGGACGGCCAGTATGTCCGCACCAGGGAGCTGCCCAAGGTAAAGGCCGCCTTCCAGGACCTCCTGGACAGGCTGCAGACAGACTACATAGACCTGGGCATGATCCATTTCGTGGACGAGCCTGCAGAGTTCCGTAAAATCATGGAGGGAGAGTTCATCGAATATGTCCGGGGGCTGAAGGAGGCGGGGGCCATCCGCCACATCGGCATGAGCACCCACAACCCGGCCGTGGCCGGGCTGGCGGCGGAAAGCGGCATCGTGGAGATGATTCTGTTCAGCGTCAACCCGGCCTTCGACATGCTGCCTCCCACGGAGAATATCGACGACTATTTCGCGGAGACCTACGACGAGGGCCTGGGCGGCATCGACCCTGAGAGGGCACGGGCCTATCGGCTCTGCGAGCAGAATGAAGTGGGCATCACGGTCATGAAGGGCTATGCCGGCGGAAGGCTGTTCTCCGCGGAGAGCTCCCCCTTCGGCGTGGCGCTGACCCCCGTGCAGTGCATCCACTACTGCCTGACCAGGCCCGCGGTGGCCAGCGTCATGGTGGGCTTCGACACCCCGGAGCATGTGGACGCCGCCGTGGCCTATGAGACCGCCGCCATGGAGGAAAAGGACTACGCAAGCGTCCTGGCAGGGGCTCCCCGCCACGGCTATTACGGCCAGTGCACCTACTGCGGCCACTGCGCGCCCTGCCCCGCGGGCATCGACATCGCCATGGTGAACAAGCTCTACGACCTGGCGCTGATGCAGGAGGAGCTTCCCGCCTCCCTGAAAGCGCATTACGACCAGCTCTCGGCAAACGCGGATGCCTGCATCGGCTGCAAGAGCTGTGAGAGCCGCTGTCCCTTCGGCGTGAAGATTGCGGAGCGGATGGCCAGGACCAAAGAGCATTTCAAGGGCTGACACCTCCTCTACAGCCATGGTGCCGCGTTCCCGGCAATACAAAGACAGCAAAGAATCCCTTCTGTCCCGCTATCCGGGCAGAGGGGATTCCTTCTCTGGACACATCTCAATACAGCTCCCTGTCATCTCAGAACCGCCGCTTCAGCGCCCGCTCTACGGGAAGGATGGACAATATCATGACAACGCATTCCACCATGCAGAGAATAACGCCCCACAGCCCCACTTTTCCATGGCTCTCCCCCATACAGGGCAGCATGGCCGGAACGGACAAAACCAGCATGGCCGCGCCCGTCCGCAGCCAGACCTTCCCGAAATACACCTGGGCAAAATCCCACGCCTCCTGGCTTCCCATGGATCTGGCAGTGCGGTATCCGTAGAACCCGTTGATTTTCTCGGGCGGCCAATGGAGAAATACCGCCCCGAAGACAATCATCAGAAGCGGCATTATTAAATTCACGCAGACCATAAATATCCAGAATCCCATACACTTACCTCCGTTTTAACGAAAATACCCTCTCGGAATCTCCAGACCGCATATCACGCGGCTTTCCGGAAATCCTTGGGAGCGATTCCTCCACTTTTCCAGGTGCCGTCCTGCCACAATGCCTGATTTTACCTTCTGAAATTCCGAGAGCCTGTCACAGATCCCCATTTCCTCTTACCTGTCAGGTTCCTTCTGCCCCTCCGGCAGCTTATACTTTTCGAAAGCCCTGTCAGTATCCAGATGCACGTCCCGAAAGAACAGCACCATCCAGATTCCATAGGCCGCCAGTGCCGCCCAGCCCGTAATCCACAGCGCCGCCCCGGCCCCGAGCAGCATAATCAGCCCCCACAGGAAGCAGGCATTCCTCTCGTCCTTGGCCATCCGCGCCCTGTCATATTTCGCCTTCTCCTCCTTGGACAGCCCGTGGAAGCCGCTGAGCCAGTTGGCCGCCCGCTCCCTGCCAACGGCAAAGAACAGGGCCAGCAGCCAGAAACAGGGCACCATCACGATACACGCATAAAATCCCACCATACTCAAGCCTCCCTGCCGGGTCCCTCCCGGATCCGCGCCCTCCGGATGCAAGCGGCTCCTGCGGCAGACGGCGCAGCCGGCCTCCATGCCTCCTGCCACTCTCCCGGCCTATCTCACATAGAATCCGTACAGTTCCATCTGCCGGTTGAAGCTCAGGGTGAATGTCACATTGACGTTCTCATAGGAGACGTTCACCTGCACCGCGGCGTAAGCCTTATTCCGTTCGCGGATCTCCACCATATATATCCTGCCCATGCTCTGCAGCTCCCCCCAGTCCTCGCCGATATAGCCCCGGATGACGGAAAAAGAGGTTCTCGCCAGGGCCTCCCGCAGCTCTTCGCTGGCATAGCCCTCCAGGGTCTCGTACTCCTCCGCGCTGAAAAGGGCAATCACCTCCTCCGCCCGGGACTGCACCTGCGCCGTGTCGAAGACTTTGCTGTCTTCTATATTCCTCTCCTTCGGCAGCATCCAGTAGACGGTTCCCGCTGCCACGGCCAGCACAGCCAGCAGGGCCCCCAGGATACAGACAATCCGCAAGCCCCACTTCCTGCGCCTTGCCCTCCCGCGCTCCTCCCGATCCAGGCTCTCATTGAATTCCCCGGCAAGGGCCCGGGGGGTCCCCATCTCTTCCAGAATCTGCCGCAGCTCTCTCCCCTCGCCCAGCGCAATCCCGATATCGGAATCCAGCTGCCTGAGAATCTCTCTCTTTTTCGCCGGGGCGCACTCCAGCGCTCTGCCCACCCGCTTTATATACCGCTGCTTCGTCATCTCAAATCAACCTCTCCCCGGATTCGCCGAATGTCCCTATTTCTTCTCGTATTTCTTCTGGATCGCCAGGATGTACACCGCCATGGCCCCTATGCTCTCCGCCACCACTCCCAATACGGAGATCACTATCAGGCCGGAGTTCTGGCCCGCCAGCATCGGAAGCCCCAGAACCGCGAAGACAATCCCGTACCCGATGAACAGCTTCCCCACCGCCCGGTTATAGGCCTTCACATCGCGCATGGGCAGCGGCTTCACATTGCAGAAGAAGCCCACCTCCTTCTTCGAAAAAAAGGCGCCGATGCCCACTGCCGTCAAAAGGCCTCCTCCGGCCAGCCAAATGATGAAACCCGTCATTAACTCTGTGCTCATACGCTTACCTCCTGATTTCCTCCGACGGCATTCCCCGCCGCGCTTCCGTCCTGCCTGTCCGGCCCATGTCCCAGAATCCCGTCCACCGTCCGGGAGAACACCTCCCACAGGCCCTTAAGCCCTGCCAGGGTGTCCAGCCCCTCCTGCGCCAGACGGTAATACTTCTTGGAGACCTCCTTGCCTTTGGGCTCGCTCCACCTGCTGACCACGAGCCCGTCATCCTCCATGCGGTACAAGATGGGGTACAGCGTGCCCTCCTTCAGGAGGAACATGCCGCCGCTTTTCTCCTTCAGCTCGCTGATGAGCTGGTAGCCGTACTTCTCCCCCTCCGAAAGGAGCCGAAGCACCAGCATCTCCAGGACGCCCTTCTTCATCTGTTGTTCATACTTCTGCTTCAAGCCGCCACCGTCCTTGCATGGGAATCACTTTCTCCATTCGCTCTCCAAGTATTTAGTATTACTAAATACATAGTAGCCCCACGGCCGTTTTTTGTCAATAGGATCCGGCAAAAAATTTTTAAAACGCTTGGAAAGGTTTTCCCGCGATTCTGATCCGCTCTCCCGTCTTTAAAAAGAACAGCTCCCCCTGGTACAGCCCGGCGGGGATCAGCAGCGCAAGGATCTCCCGCATGTGGGAATCCAGCCTGTGATAGACCCTGCGCCTCTCCCAGGGCAGCCCCTCCACATACGCCCGCTCCCCACCCAGGGCCTCCAGGATCCTCTCATAGAGGGCCGGCTCCTTCGCGGCGGTCCTGCCGAAGTCGCAGGAGGCATAGGAGGACTCTGCTCCGTTCTCCGCCAGCTTCTCCTCCAGAAGCGGCGGAAGGCCTCCGGCCCAGGCCGCCGCGCCCGCGCCCAAAAACCCCTCCCTCCAGCTCACCGCCCCGGGCTCCTCCCGGTTCTCCGGCACCCGGCGGAAGGTGGGCTTGCCGTTCCTGTCATATTCCTTCACATAGGAAAACCGCTCCCTGGGCCTGCCGCTGCCGGGCTCCTCACGCAGTATTACTTCGTTGTCTTCCAGATGCTCCCAGACCATCCGGCGCACCTTTTCACAGGGCGCGGGGTACTCCAGCCGCTCCATGATCTGCGCCACCGTATATCCTCTGTCGGCCAGATGGCGGACAGCGTTGCCATAGGCTGTCTCCTGGACGAAATCCGCCAAAGCCTCCCGAAAGTACCGATTCTCTCCCACTGCCATCCCTTTCCTTCCCCTGCCGCATTCCAATGGCGCTTCTGCCGCGGAACGCGCCGCTTCCTTCTGAGTTTCTGCCTATGTCCTGCCAGCGCTTTTGTCCGAGCTTCTGCTTCTGCCCGGTCCTCTGTCCCGGCCTTTATCTGATTATGTCACAAAGCCGCGGAACATGCAATGCCTTCCTCCCGGCCTTCTATCTCTTCCAGCTTTTCCGCCATTCCTTCCGCGTCCATTCCATCCCGTTCCGTCACATTCCTTCAGCATTCCGCCACATTCCAGCGCGCTTTTTGCGCAAGAATGGTCTTGCATTTTAGCGAAATTGCGAGTAAAATAATAGGCGGCTGCACATCACATATAATGATTGCGGAGTAAAATACATAAAAGGAAACGAGGTAAATCATGAAAAGCAAACAGAACAAATGGGTCAATGCCGCCATCCCGGCATTGCTCCTCCACTGCAGCATCGGTACAGTCTACTGCTGGTCCATCTTCAGCCAGGAAATCGCGGACTACATCGGCTTCTCCAAGGGCGCCACAGAGTGGGCATTCAGCTTCGCCATCTTCTTCCTTGGCATGTCGGCGGCCTTCCTGGGCAACATCGTGGAGAAGGACATCCATAAGTCCTCCCTCATCGCCTCCATCTGCTTCGCCTGCGGCATGGCGGGAACCGGCTTCTTCATCTATTACGGCGGCACCCATCAGCACAGCCCCCTGGCGCTGATTGGCATCTATATCTGCTACGGCTTCATCATGGGCGTCGGACTGGGCACGGGATATCTCTCCCCGGTGAAGACCCTGATGCTCTGGTTCGAGGACAGGAAGGGCCTGGCCACCGGACTGGCCGTGGCAGGCTTCGGCGCGGCAAAGGCCATCGCCAGCCCCATCATGCAGGCCATGCTGGACAATCTGGGCGAGGGCGGCATCTACAAGATGTTCCTGATTTTGTCGGTGGTGTACTTCATCATGATGTTCGCGGGGCATCTGCTGCTGCACAAGCCCGCCACATGGCATGAGCCCAAAAAGGCCGAAAAGGGCAAGGGCATGATGGATGTCATCAAGTCCAGGCCCATCACCAACTATATCGGCATCTGGCTGATGTTCTACATCAACATCACCTGCGGACTGGCCCTGATCTCCCAGGAAAAGATGATCGTGAAATGTATCGGCCTGGCCGGCGCCGCCGGCGTCATCGCCACCGTGTCCGCCGTCTTCAACGCGGGCGGGCGCCTGGGCTTCTCCGCATGGGCGGATAAGATGAAGGACAGGAACACGATTTACAAGCTGATCTTCATCCTCTCCATCGCCTTCACGGCCATCGTCATGGTCACAGGCGGCATCAAGAACGGCGAAGGCAATACAGTGCTTGTGATTCTGGTACTGGGGCTCATCTTCGTGGTCAACGCAGGCTACGGCGGCGGCTTCTCCAATGTACCCACACTGCTGTCCGACCATTACGGCATGGGCAACATCAGCGCCATCCACGGACTGACCCTCTCCGCATGGGCCATCGCAGGCCTCACCGGCAACCAGATGGCCAACTGGATCGTAGACCACACGGGAGAGTTCATGGACGTCCATGGCATCAGCGTCAACCCCACGGGATATCAGAACGTGCTGTATGTCACCATCGTACTGTACATCGTGGCGCTGCTGATCAGCCTCTTCCTGGTACGGGCTCCCAAGGACGGGAAGAAGTGATTCCGGCATATTGAGGGAATCTGTCCTGATACAGAAGTAGAGAATGGGACTGCCGCTTTCGGGCGACAGTCCCACTTTTTATGCGAAGTATTTCTTATGCGATGTATTTCTTGCGCAACGGTTTTCCGGGAGGGCTCATCCGGATTACACCTCCGCCTTCATTCCTCTTTCAGGTAAATCTCCACCACCGTATCCAGCTCGTCCGGCAGGGGATAGCAGTCCGAGGCGTGGGGATTGAAGAAGAAAAAGGCGTTCTGGCTGAATTCTTTCAGGTTCCAGTAGTTGGCCTGCTTAATCTCGGAATTGTCCGACAGCAGCCGCATTTTCTCGATTTTTCCCGCCATGTCCTCCAGGCAGATGGCCCCCGCCTGCTCTTCCATCACATGGGCGTAGAGCACATTCCCCCTGCGGGTGAAGCGCCCCCACTCCGGCTTCGGGAGCTCCGCATAGCCGCAGCCGTAGATGCTCTTTCCGTTCTTCTTCATCCAGGCGCCGACCTCCCGCAGGATGGCCACCGACTCTTCGGGAATCTCCCCCTTGGCGTTGGGGCCTACGTTCAGCAGCAGGTTCCCGCCCTTGCTGACGCATTCCACCAGCATATGGATGACCATCTTCGCGGATTTGTAATGATGGTCATGGGCGGCATAGCCCCAGTTGTTGTTCAGGGTGATGCAGGATTCCCAGGGGATGGGATTGCCCGCTTCGTCCCGGATGCCCGCCGGGGGAATCATCTGCTCCGGCGAGGCGAAGTCCCCGGAGTAGGGGGTAGGGTCCAAGGTGCGGATGGAGCCCGCATTCTCCCCGCTTCCCTCCAGGCGGTTGTCGATGATCACGTCAGGCTGTATGGAGCGCACCATCTCAATCAACTCCTTGGCCTTCCAGGTGTCGCATTTCATGTTCCCGTAGGAGAAATCGAACCACATCACGTCCAGCTTCCCATAATCCGTCAGAAGCTCCTTTATCTGGCCGAACATGTACTCCAGGTAATTGTCGAAATTTCGGTTCTCGTTGGAATATTCCGGGCGGTTCCGCATGGGATGGTGCATGTCCCCGTAATGGGGGAAATCCGGATGCCGCCAGTCGATCACGGAGTAATACAGGCCCACCCGGATCCCCTCCGCCCGGAAAGCCTCCAGGAATTCCCGCACCAGGTCCCGCCCGCAGGGGGCATTGGTGGACTTGAAGTCCGTCAGCTTTGAATCGAACAGGCAGAAGCCGTCATGGTGCTTGGCCGTCAGCACCGCGTACTTCATGCCGGCCTCCTTCGCCATCCTGGCCCATTCCTTAGGATTGTAGTTCTCCGTGGTGAACTCGTCCTTGAAGGGCTCGTACTCCTCCCTGGTGAGCTGCTCGGTGCTGCGCAGCCATTCCCCTCTGGCCGGGATGGCGTACAGCCCCCAGTGGATGAACATGCCGAACCGGGCCTCCCTGTACCACTCCGTCCTCCTGGTCCTCTCTTCCACAACCTTGTTCATTGTTGCGCCCATCCGCGCGTTGCGACGCGCCCGCACGGCAGAAAGCATCCGCCGTGCTAAATCAACAGGTCGGATACGCTTTTTTATCCAACCTTCCCATCATGCCGCCCGGGGCGGCACATATGGCAGACATCTTCAGTTGTCCCCAAAGCTCCTTCTCACAGTTTCCGGCATGCCGCTCAGCCATCGCAAAACGGCATCGGCATTTGGCAGCCGGCCGGAAGGCTTCAGGTTTTGCTCATCCGGACCAGCTTCAGTATCATGTCCCCCGTGCCCACATTGTACCCGGCCACGCTGTAGATGCCCCGCATGTCCCTGTCAATCAGCACCGCCAGGGGAAGCTTTCCGGGCTCCAGGTACAGCCTGCGGGCCAGCGCCTCCATATCGGCCCCGAACTCGTCGAACATCAATGTGATTCCGGGCAGAGCCTCCAGCACGCGGCCGCACGCCGGATTCTTCCGAATCTCCGGGCGCATCGCCACAAAGAACAGCCTGCCCTGCAGTTCGGCATAGGCCTCCCTGCGCTCATATATCTCATTCAGGATATGCTCCGTAGGCTCCTCGTCCTCTCCCAGCCAGATGAACAGGCCGCTGTCTTCCTTCACCAGCGCCGAAAGCAGGCATGCCTCCCCGTCCTCCCTCTTTATGGCAAAGTCCGGGATGGCGTGGTCTGTGAGCATATCGGCAGGCTCAGCCTCCGCCAGCTCCAGGCGGATTTCCCTCTGCTGCCCTTCCTCCAGCTGGAAATACAGCTCTTTTGCCAGTATATTGCCATTGGGAAGACGGTTCGCCGTCAATGCCCTGTATCTCCCCGGGAAAGCGGGAATGGGTCCCGCAAGCTTGTCCTGCTCCCACAGCCACAGAGGCCTGTAAGCGCCGTCGTCAAAACGGGCCAGAGACCAGTTGCCGAAATAGTTCCACTCCACGCCCTCCTGGCCATGGATCAGGATACTGCATGTCCTCTCATGCCGCTCCAGCGGAACGAATACGCCCATATCTTCGGACATGGCTTCCCTCTCGTCCGAATCTGCAGCCGCGTCTTTCGCGCTCCGGGCCTCCCCCGAAGGCATCCACACCTCCGGCACTCCCTCCACCGGATCCAGCCGGGCGGGTATGCCCAAAGTCCTGAGAATCTGTACGCAGACCACCTCCTGGGTCAGCCTGCTCCCCCGGCCGCTCTCCAGAGCGCCCCGGGCGGATGCGATCAGGTTCCCGTACTCCTCCTTTTTATCTGACACAATCTTTTCCTGCACAAGCTTCCATGCCGCCACCGGATCCCTGCGTATCTCCTCCGACAGGTCTCTGCCCTGGCGGGCGCTCTCCTGCTCCAGCCAGCCCAAAATGAAGCGCCGGAAGGGGCGAATCATCTCGTTCCCCACTCTGGGGCACAGGATATAGGGCACCAGAAGCCCGTCCCCGTACACGCTTTCCCAGTCTGCCGCCTCCAGGCAGCACTCCTCCAGCGCCTCCGCCGTGATGTCCCTGAGGTCCTTCTCCCGCAGGCTCTCCAGCACGACAGTCTTCCAGCGCTCCGGATAGGCTCCGTCCGCGGGCTTTGCCAGGAATGCCCCGATCTCCTTCTGGTTCCTGCAGGCCTTTTTCATGATGGCGGCGCATCTGTCCCTGGCATCCGCCTCCAGTCCTGCCGTAGCTTCCTCCGCCAGGGCCTGGTCGTAAAAGCGGCTCTCCTTCTCCCTGCGCAGGCGGTTCATCTCCTCCAGACGCTTCCGGCCCCTGGCCTTCTCCTCGTCGGTGGGCATGACGGAATTCCGCGCAGAATCCTTCGGCGCGGTAAAAGTCAGCTCCGCCCACCTGTCATTCTGCTGTCCCGCGGCGTCCAGGACAATCTCACAGCAGCTCCCCTGTCTGGTATCCGCCAGGGCCTCCCCGTAAGCGCCGTCCTTTGACGCTGTGACATGCAGGCTGCCCAGTCCGGTGCGGAGCACGCACTTCCCCTGCCCGTCGGTATGGACGGCCGCAATCTCCCCGTAGCATGCCATATTCATGACTTCAAAGCGCACCAGCGCCCCCGGCTGGGGATTCCCCGCTCTGTCATATACGGCCACCTCCTGCTCTGTGGTCAGGGCATAGCGCCCGATCTGGTTCAGGGCCTGGCACATGTCGTTGCCGGGCAGCACCTGGGGGGCGTCCACACCCTCCGTGCCCTCCTCCACCGGAAGGAGCCAGCGGGAGTGCACCAGCATGGCCCTGGAGGACGCACCGGCGAACCACCCTCTGTTCAGGAGCTCCTCCGGCTCGCATGCGCCGAAGAAGACCCACTCCCCGTCGCACCATGCCTCCACCCAGGCGTGGTTGTCG
Source organism: uncultured Acetatifactor sp. (assembly GCF_948601915.1). Classification (NCBI taxonomy): domain Bacteria; kingdom Bacillati; phylum Bacillota; class Clostridia; order Lachnospirales; family Lachnospiraceae; genus Acetatifactor; species uncultured Acetatifactor sp. Next base: position 30,124 of record NZ_CAPDXS010000051.1, read on the forward strand.
TCGCAGTGGGACCACAGGGGCACGTACACCTGCCTGGCGGGGATTCCCAGGCTGCGCAGCACCGACACGGTAAAGGTGGACTCCTCCCCACAGCGGCCATAGGCGCAGTCGTATACGCTCATGGGGCTGGCCGTCCGGTCATCCGTCGACCTGTAGGTGGCCTGGGAGGCGCACCAGTAGTTGGCTTCCCGCACGGCCTGGCGCATGTCCATCCCGGCGATCCTGTCCTTTAACTGCTCATAGAAAAATGCACGGTGCTCCGTCAAATCTTCATTGTTCACCCGATGATGCAGCACATACCCGGCGAAGAGCCTCTCCGGAACCCGGCCCGCAAAAGGCCCCTTCTCCCAGAGAAAAGCCCCGTGCCTGGCGAAAGCTTCGAATAGCTCCGCAGGATAGTCCACGGCATCGCTCACCGGCATGGAGGCATACAGGCATTTCAGGGCCTGGGCCTCCCCGGGGCTCAGAATCTCCCCCACCATGCGCTCCACCTGCGCCGCTCTGGCCCCGCAGGCCCCGCTTGTCCCCATGCGCTTCAGCTGCTCCCTGAAGGGCGCTTCGATTTTTTCCATCATTTCCTTCGTAAACATGATCGGCAATCTCCTGTCTCATCTATGTTGGATTTTCGGCCTGGTTCTCTCCCGTCTCCACCGGCCTCTCCGCCTCGGTCCCTCGACCAGGCGGCTTTTAGTTTTCTCCCATCTTTACCAGCTTGGCCACTTCGGTCCCGCGACCAAACGGCTTCTAGTTTTATCCCATCTTCACTAACTTAGCCGCTTCGGTCCCGCGACCAAACGGCTTTTAGTTTTCTCCCATCTTTACCAGCTTGGCCGCTTCGGTCGCACGACCAAACGGCTTCTAGTTTTATCCCATCTTCACTAGCTTGGCCGCTTCGGTCGCACGACCAAGCGGCTTCTAGTTTTCTCCCATCTTCACTAACTTAGCCGCTTGGTCGGCGGCGATGCAGGCGTCCAGGATTTCCTGGATGTCCCCGTTCATGACCTTATCCAGCTTGTAGATGGTCAGGCCGATGCGGTGGTCGGTGACCCGGCCCTGGGGGAAATTGTAGGTGCGAATCTTCTCGGAGCGGTCCCCCGTCCCTATCTGGCTGCGGCGCAGCTCCGCCTCCGCGTCGTGGCGCTGCTGCTGCTCCATGTCGTAGAGCTTCGCCTTCAGCAGGGCGAAGGCCTTGGCCTTGTTCTGGAGCTGGGACTTCTCCGTCTGGCTGTACACCACGATGCCCGTGGGATAGTGGGTCAGGCGCACCGCGGAATCCGTGGTGTTGACGCACTGGCCGCCGTTTCCCGAAGCCCGCATGACATCGATCCGGATGTCCTTCTCCTCGATGACGATATCGATGTCTTCATCCACCTCCGGCATCACCGCCACGCTGATGGTGGAGGTGTGTATCCGCCCGCCGCTCTCCGTCTCGGGCACCCGCT